>CANPYU010000031.1 GCA_947588665.1 uncultured Bacilli bacterium
TCAATTTTAAGCGACTTTTTATATAGATAATATAATTAATCAAATTAGCTTAATTTAAAAAACTGTCCGTAGGTAAGCTCATGACCATTATCAGTAAGTAATAATTCAATTAATTTATTAAGTTTATCACTTTTTAATATTTCGTTAAAAGCTTTTAATTTTTTAATTACCTCATCATTGGTTTGATGTTTTAAAATAAAAATAAATAGAAACTTTATCTTAACAATTTGTAAAGTTAAGAATACTTGCTCATTTTTTCCTTGTATTCCTTGAACACAATCCATTTGCCACTCTATAATATCAGGATTATTATTTAATACACTTAAATAATTTTCGTAAGTATGGCCATCAATATTTCTCTTATAATTTTTATCAGTTTCTTCATGTTTGATTTTTCTTTTTGTTCTAGGTAAATCAGATGATTTAAGCTTTAATCTTTCAGCTTTAATTTGCCTATAAATAGTTTTGATATTAAAGTTATAACCCATAGAATTAATAACACATAATGAGTGATAAATAGATTTAGTATTTATGACTAAACAATAAAAATCATTGTTCAATATTTCTAATTCTAATTTAGTATAATGAAGATTAGTTCTTGCTTTAGACCAATTACTTTGATATTGAGAATTTGCTTCTAAAGCTTTATAATAATATTTAGCTTTCCTACATTTTTTATTCGTGCAAGAATTACAAACATGAGGGGAAGCTTTTAAATTATCACAAATTTCTAATTCAAATTTTGAACAAGTTTTATCGCAATTAATAAGTCTATTTTTACATATATCTTTATGAATACAACAAGTTGTTCCACCATAAGAAGAAGGCATTAAAATAGTTCTATTTTTAAGTATTTCTTTAGCTATGTTAGAACGATCTCTATTCAGTAGTTTTGATATAGTAGTTATATTCGTTCCCTTATTTAATTCTTCTTCAATAAAAAGTCTTGTTTCTAAAGTAAAGTGAGTATTAATTTTTGCTCTTTTCATATGAATCACCACTTTTCTTATAAAAAATAATCACTATTTTTTAGAATATAAATAGCTTTTTATGTCCTGTATTATTTCAGGAATTACAGATAAATACATTAAAATTTCTTTCAAATCTAAATTTTGTCTAACATCTAAAGGACAACTATGATAATAAAGAATTGAATTAACGTATAAAGTAATGTCATCAAGATACAAGATTACATCATTTAAATTATCAGTCATTTAAAAACACCTCCTTATGAAGTGTTACTTTATACAATTCTCAAACTAAATACAACATATAATTTATAATAATATTTTATTTACTTTGAATTTGTCTCAAACTAAAAGCTCATAGCTATTCTCAAACTAAAAACCCCTTAATTCAAAATAGTGCTTTTACTTTGAGAATTAACATTTTTTTAAAAATATTTGAAATTTACTTGCAAAATCTTTTTGATTATTATACAATTTAGACATAAACAACAACTACTTTCTATGGTTTTTAAATATAATAACAAAGGGTTGTTGTTTTATCAAGTGAAAATAAAAGTAATTCAAAAAAAGAATTGCTTTTTTAAATATAAAAAATACCTTCTAAAATCAATTTTAAGCGACTTTTTATATAGATAATATAATTAATCAAATTAGCTTAATTTAAAAAACTGTCCGTAGGTAAGGATTATCAGAATCATAATTAAAAATAACATTCAAATCATAAAACTTGAATGTTATTTTTTTAAAGTACAATAGCAATTAAATTATTAGCACCTTTATTAACTATTTTTGTAACTGTTTGACTGAGCTTATATCTTGTTGCATCTGGCATCATCGAAAGTTTAGCTTGTATACCTTCTTGCACGATTGCCTCTAAGCTTCTTCCAAATATCTCAGATTGCCAAATTGAATCAGGATCTTTTTCATAATCTTTCATCAAATAATTAATAAGTTCTTTACTTTGTTGTTCTGAGCCTATAATTGGTTCAAAAGTAGATTGTACCTCAACTTTCATTAAATGAATAGAAGAAGCAGTAGCCTTAAGTTTAACTCCATATCTAGCCCCTTGTTTAACTATTTCAGGAGTTTCTAACCTCATATCTTTAATTGTCGGATAAACAATACCATAACCTGATTGTCTAGCAACTTTTAAGGCACTTTTAATTGAATCCATTTCTTCTTTAGATTCTTTATAATTAGCAAAAATTCTAATGAGTCCTGCTTTACTAGTCGCGGAATCTCCCATAATACTTTTAAGTACTTCATTATATAATTCTTCTTTAGATTCTAAATTAATTGTAACTGTACCTGTCGCGGCATCTAACTCACTTATATAAGATTTACTTATATAAGGACTATCTTGAAAATGTTCTAATATGAAATCAATATCTTTAATTTTTTCAACACTAATAACACTTTCTTTAATTTTATCTAAATAATGTTCTTTAATTTCATGATTTTTAGGTAAAGCATCTATCCAACCTGGAATATTTACTTTAATATCTAATACAGGAAATTCATATAAAGCTTTTTTAAGTATTTCCATTATTTCTACTTCATTCATTTTTTCTGCACTAATAGGTAATACCGGAACTTCATATGTATCTTCTAAATCTTTTGCTATTCTAATTGTTTCAGTGTTAGTAGGATGCACACTATTTAAAACCACAATAAAAGGTTTACCAATTTCTTTCAGTTCACTAATAACTTTATTTTCAGCTTCAATATAATTATTTCGAGGTATTTCTCCAAATGAGCCATCACTAGTTACAACTATCCCAATCGTCGCGTGGTCTCTAATTACTTTTTCAGTTCCAATTTCAGCCGCTTCAATAAAAGGAATCGAATCTTCAAACCAAGGAGTTTTAACCATTCTCGGATTGCCATCTTCATCTTCATAACCATTAGCTCCTGGAATTACAAAACCTACACAATCTACTAATTTAATATTTGTTTTAAATTCATCAACTTGAACTATAGCCCCATTAGAAGGTACAAATTTTGGTTCAGTTGTCATAATCGTTTTTCCTTGAGCACTTTGAGGAATTTCATCTAAACAATGTTTTTTCTCATACTCATCATTAATATTAGGAACTACCAAATTTTCAATAAATCTTTTAATAAAAGTTGATTTACCAGTCCGAACAGCCCCAACAACCCCCAAATAAATACTTCCATTTCCTCTTTTGGCAATTGACTCAAGTAATTCTTTTTTTTCCAAAAAATTCACCATCTTTCAAACTTTCTACTTAAAACTATGTCATATAATTAAAAAATATAACTATTAAAAATTATATTTTAACTTTTAGTAAATAACTTGATTTTCTATTAATAAAAGTTATAGTATTATAAGTACAGGAAAGAAAACCACAACTTTTAATTAATAGTAATTTTATTATTAGTTAATTACATATAGAACAATATTATCAATGTTAGTTATCTATTATTGTTAATTTAACTTAAATATTATATAATATAATTGGTGTTAAGCTATGAAATGGATTTTAAATATTAATAAAAAAAATAAATTATTATATTATTTTTATATTATTACATCTATCATTTTTGACAGTATTACATTCATAATACCTATTCTTATTGGTTATGTAGTTGATATGATAACAGTAAAACATAATTATGATAATTTATTATTAATTACTTTAATAATTATTATATTTACTATAGTTATTACTTACTTAGACTATATATCCTTAATTAAACTTGATTATACTGGCGAAAAAATTGGTAGTAGTCTAAAACAAAAATGTTACTCTCATATTAATAGCCTAGACCATCATTTTTTTGAACATAACAACAAAGGGGAATTAATGACTAATTTTACTGGTGATATCGACAATATTAGAAGACATTTAACTTTTAATATTCGTGTTATAGGTTCTATATTACTAACATTTATTTGTTCTTTAGTCTATTTATTAACCATCAATGTTCCATTTACTTTAATATTACTTACTCCGGGTATTTTAATTGGGGCCTCATCTTTTATCTTTACCAAAAAAGCTATGCCCAAATATGAATTATTAAGAGATTTACAAGCTAAATCTAATGATTTTATCAGTGATAATATTGAAGGTAATAAAGTAGTCAAATCTTTTGCCTTAGAACAAAAAGAAATAACATCTATGATAAACATAAATAAAAAATATGTTTTAGAAGATATTGGTGTTGGTTTCTTTGAAAATACTTTTTATAGTGTTATTGATTTTTTAAGCTATTTTATGAATGCTATCTTTTTAATTGTTGGTGGTTACTTATTTATTCATAATAAATTAACTTTAGGTGAATTAGTAATATTTAATGCTTACCTTTATAATTTAAGAGCGCCTTTTATTCGTTTAAGTTATTTATTAAATACTATTGAAAGATATAGTATCGCTAAAAAAAGGATTAAAAAGTTATTAGATAGTAAACCCTTAGTAAAACTAACTGGTACTAAAAGATTAAAAAGTCTAAAAGTACCTATTGAATTTAAAAATGTTAAGATAGTCTTTGATAATAAAACTATTCTAGATAATTTAAATATTACTATTAATCCTGGACAAACTATCGCATTTATTGGTAAAACAGGTTCAGGTAAATCATCAATTGTTAATCTTTTATTAGGATTTATTACTCCCGCATCAGGAGAAATCTTAATTGATGGTGAAAACTATTTAAATTATGATATTAAAGATATAAGGTCGTTAGTCGGGTATGTTACTCAAAATGCTTATCTTTTTAGTGATACTATTTATAATAATATAACTTATGGTACTAAAAAAATATCTAAAAAAGAAGCTTATAACTATGCTAAAAAAGCTTGTTGTGATTATATTGATAAACTACCATCTGGCATCGATACTATTATTGGTGAAAAAGGGGGTAGGCCTCTCTGGTGGTGAAAAACAAAGATTAAGTCTTGCTCGAGCTCTCGCCGTAAAACCTGATATTTTACTATTAGATGAAATAACTAGTGCTCTAGATATTGAAACTGAAGAAAAAATAAACGAAAGCATTAACAATTTAAATTATAAATCTACCAAAATTATTATCGCAAGTAAAATTGTTTCCGTCAAAAATGCCGATAGAATCTATGTTTTAGAAAATGGTCAAATAATTGAAAGTGGCACCCATCAAGAATTATTAAATAAAAAAGGTTATTATTATGAAATATATAAGATAGGAAGTGATATTAATGGTTAATAATTATAAACAAGATGAAGAAAAAACTAAATTTTCTTTTACTAGTCTAAAAAGAATTTTAAAATTTTTTAAACCTTATAAAAAAGAACTATCTTCATTATTTATAATGGGTATCTTATCTAATATTTTACTTTTAATCATTCCGCAAATATTTTTATACGCGATTGATAAATCATTTCCTAATAAAAATTTTATGGAGATAATTCTTTTAACTTTTATAATTCTTAGTTTAGTTTTATTATCCGTTTTTATTGCTAAAATTAAAAGAGATAAATTATTAATTGCTCTAGATAATGTTTCTCATGATTTAAAAGTTGCTATATTTACTAAACTTCAATATTTACCCAATAATTATTTTGACACTCATAGTCATGGCAAAATCTACACGAGAGCTACTAATTATCCGGATGAAGTAAGTGCTATTTTATGTTATGTGTTATTAGATAGTATTATTGATATTATAAATTTAATTTTTGTTATGCTATTTATGTTATTTACCAATATTAAATTATCTTTAATCCCCATCATATTTGCTTTCGTAGTAACCATCATTTTACTTTTATTGTCTCCCCTAAAAAGAAAATTAAAAAATATTGCCAATGATAAAAATGCTAATGTTAATGCTTATTTATCCGAAAGTATTGGAGGCATCCGTATCACTCAAAGTTTTAATCGTGAAGCTAAAAATGAAAGTATATTATCATCTCTAGAAAAAGCACGTGTCGCTGCCATTAAAAAAACTCTTTATTTAGGCAATTTAAGTTGGTCCTTAACAGGTATCTTAAATTTAGTTAGTATGGCTTTAATTTATTATATTGGTCTAAAATATATGTACCCCGTAGTTACTTTAGGTACAATTATTGCTATAGACTCTTATAGTTCTCGTTTTTGGGAACCAATTGAATATTTATCTATGAGTTATAATGACCTAATGGATGCAAGTACTTATTTAGAAAGAATATTTGAATTATTAGATGAACCCTTAATTATTGAAAATAAAAATAAAGCCCAAAAACTTAATATTAAAGGTAATATTGAATTTAAAAATGTTTCTTTTAGTTATGATAATCAAGTACCAGTTTTAAAAAATCTTAATCTCCAAATTAAAGCCGGCGAAAAAATTGGTTTAGTAGGCAAAACCGGCAGTGGTAAATCAACCATTTTAAGCCTAATATCCCGCTTTTATGATATAGATGAAGGCACTATCTTAATTGATGATGTAAATATTAAAGATATCGATTTAGTCTATTTAAGAAAAAGTATTAGTATGATGATGCAAGATAGTTATTTATTTGCCCGTTCTGTTTATGATAATTTAGTTTTAGCTAAAAAAGTTAGTTTAAAACATGTAAGAGAAATATGTAAATTACTTGATATTGATGATATGATTATGCATCTTGAAAAAGGATATGATACTATTTTACTTAATAATGGTTCTAATTTATCTAGTGGTGAAAGACAACTATTATGTATTGCCCGTATTATGGTTCAAGACCCCGAAATTTTAATTCTTGATGAAGCAACAAGTAATATTGATTTAAAAACAGAAAAGAAAATAGAAAGAGCTCTAAATATAGTAACTAAAAATCGTACTACCATCACCGTTGCCCATCGTATATCTACTATTAAAGACTCTGATAAGATAATCTTAATCAAAAATCATCACAATTATGAAGAGGGAACTCACGCCCAGTTAATGGCTAAAAAGGGTGCATATTATAAATTATATATGAGTCAAAACCTAAGTAAATCTTAAATTTTCTAGATAATACTTTACTAAATACCTCATTTTTGTTATAATTTAAACAGGAAGTGTAATTATGAAAAAATTATTTTTTATTATTTTAGCTATTATTGGTCTTACTAGTATGCCTATAAACTCATATGCTAGTGAAAAAAAAGTAACTGTTTATTTCTTTAGAGGTTATAACTGTATTCACTGTGAAGGTTCTTTAGAATATTTAAACAAACATAAAGACGAAATACCTGAAAATGTCGAAATAGTAACTTATGAAGTTTGGAAAAATCGTAATAACGAAAAATTACATCAAGAATTAGCCAAAAAATTAAATGTTTCTGAAAAGGATTCCGACAGTGTCCCATTTTTAGTAGTAGGAAATGAATATATTATTGGTATGGATGGAACTAAAGAAGATTTTGATAAACTTATGAATTTAGCTACAAGCTATAATGATGATTCAAGCACTGATGCCAAAGAATATGAAGATGTTGTAGCTAAAACTATCACAGAAATGCAAAAAGAAAACAAAGATATTAAATTTAAAAGCATTACTTTAGAAAAAATGTTTGCCGGCACTAGTCCTGTAGTTACTATTGTTGTTTGCTCTATCTTTGGGGTTATTGTTCTAGGCTTCTTAGGTATGGTTGCCTTCTCACGTAAAAACTAACCTATTAAACTGTTTTAAACTACTTTAATTAGTAGTTTTTTTTTGATATAATAATAAATACGTAAGGATGTGAAAATATGAAAGTTATAATGTTAGAAGATGTCCGTAAAGTAGGCAAAAAAGATGATATTATAGAAGTAAGTGATGGTTATGCGACTAACTATCTAATTAAAAACAAACTTGCAGTCGCATATACCAAAAGAAGTAATGAAGTTTTAAATAGGGAAATAGATAAACGTAAAACTGAAGAAAAAAAGTTAATTTCTGATTATAATAAGATAAAAAGTGAATTAGAAAATAAAATATTTTCCTTTAAAGTAAAAACTGGAAGTCTTGATAAAGTCTTTGGTAAAGTTTCAACTAAACAAATTGCTGAAGCATTAAAAGAATCAAACTATAATATTGATAAAAAATGTATTAAATTAGAACATGATTTAGATACTTTAGGAATCCATGAAGTTCTAATATCCTTACATAAAGAAGTTAATTTTAAAATAAGAGTTGAACTAAAGAAGTAGGTGATAATGTGGCTAATAGAACTCTTCCTCATGATTTTGAAGCGGAAATGAGTGTTTTAGGGGTTGCTTTCTTAAGCAAAGATGCTTTAGAGCATATTAGTGATGAAGTAACTGAAGATTTATTTTATAATGATAAAAATCGTTTGATCTATAACGCTATAATAAGTCTTTATAAAGAAAATATTCCCATCGATATAACCACGGTCAAATCCGAACTTGATAAGAAAAAGAATTTTAATGAAATAGGTGGGTTAAGTTATTTAATGGAAGTCATTGACTCAGTTGTTACAACTGCGAACTTAGACTATTACATTAAAATTTTAAAAGAGCATGCCATAAGACGAAGACTAATAGATACAGCTACTAATATTATTACTAATTCTTATAACGATGAAAATATTACTGGTCTGTTAGACGAGGCCGAACGTAATATTTTAAATGTTGTTAAAGTTCGGGAAACTAGTGAATTTGTACCCATTCATGAAATCTTGCGTCGTGCCGAGGAAAGACTCGAAGAATTAGCTAAAAATAAAAGCGATGTTACTGGCATTCGTACAGGCTTTTATGATTTAGATAAAGCAACTGCCGGCCTTCATGGAGGCGAATTAATAATTTTAGCTGCTCGTCCTGGTATGGGAAAAACTGCCTTTGCTCTAAATATTGCTACTAATGCTGCTTTTACCTCAGATAAAGCTATAGCTATATTTAATCTTGAAATGTCGGCCGAAATGCTTGTAAATCGTATGATCGCGAGTGTCGGTGGCATTGATTCTTACAAATTAAATACTGGTAAATTAGAACATAATGATTGGAAAAGATATAACGAAGCTATAAGTAAACTAGGATCTACCAATATTTTTATTGAAGATAATGCAAGTATCACTGCCCCAGAAATTAAGGCTAAATGTCGTCGTCTTGCTTCTATGCCTCAAGGTTTAGGCCTAGTTATTATTGACTATTTACAACTAGTTACAACCGGATCTAACCGAGTAGAATCACGTCAAGTTGAAGTATCTGAAATATCTCGTAGCCTAAAAACTATGGCTTTAGAACTAGATGTACCAGTTATCGCTTTAGCTCAATTATCAAGAAGTGTTGATAAACGTGAAAATAAAGAACCTGCTTTAGTAGATTTAAGAGAATCTGGTTCCCTAGAACAAGATGCTGATTTAGTACTATTTTTAAATCGTAAAGATTATTATGAGGCTAAAAGTGAAAAAAAAGAGACTATAGTGCCTATAGATGTAATAATTGCTAAACATCGTAAAGGCTCTACTGGTCTATATCGTTTATTATTTGAATTAAATATGAGCAATTTTAAAAATTATTTAAATCCTGAGAATATAAAAGAGGTGTCTTATGAATAAAAAAAATATTATGATGACTTTAATTTCCTTTGCTATTATAATTTTATTTTTACTAGTGAATAGTAGATCTCAACTATCATCGCCAATTAATACTTTTTATCAAGTATATTTAAATGGCGAAAAAATAGGTTTAATTACTAATAAAGATGATTTATATAAATTAATTGATAATAATCAAAGTTCTATTAAAAAAGAGTACTCTGTAGATACAGTATATCCTCCAACTGATTTAAAAATAGTTCCTACCAATTCTTATTTAGCTGTTGCCGATAAAGTTGAAGATATTTATAATTTAATTGAAGCAAAAGATGATTTTACAATTAAAGGTTATAAAATAACTATTTATGGTAGTGATAAAACATATACTATAAATGTCTTAGATAAAGAAATATTTTATGAAGCTGCCAAAAGATTCGTTCGGGCTTTTCTCGATGAAGATGAATATGAAAAATATATTAATAATGCTCAAGAAGAAATTGTGGAAACTGGTCGTATTATTAAAAATATGGAATTTAAAGAAAATATATATATTAAAGAAGATTATTTAAGTGTTAATGAAAAAATATATACTGATGAACAAGATTTAGTTCATTTCTTATTATTTGGTAGTGATCCTGAAAATGAAGAATATACGATAAAACTTGGAGATACTATTAAATCTGTTGCCGAAAATAATAAATTGAGTGTCGAAGAATTTTTAATTGCTAACTCTAGCTATAAGTCCGAAGATACTTTATTACGAGTTGGCGATACAGTAAACGTTACTTTAATCGATCCTCAATTAACATTTGCTTATGAAATATATGAAATTTATAATCAAATAGATTATTACACCAAAAAAACAGTTCCCGATAATAATAAAAATGTAGGTTTTTCTGAGATTACTACTCGTGGTCAAAATGGTTTAGTTCGTTATTCTGAAACTTATACCATAACTAATGGAGTAAGACCTCAAG
>CANPYU010000032.1 GCA_947588665.1 uncultured Bacilli bacterium
ATCCGGCTCATAACCGGGCGGTCGTAGGTTCGAGTCCTACGAGGTCCACCACTTGCGCGTGTGGCGGAATTGGTAGACGCACTAGACTTAGGATCTAGCGGATAATTCCATGGGGGTTCAAGTCCCTTCACGCGCACCAAATCGTTTGATACTCGAACTTTTCTAGTTCGAGTTTTAAAATATTCAAATTTATGCTATAACTTTTATAAAGGAGAAGAAAATGATTATTAATAAATTTTTACAAACATTTTCAGAAGAATATATAAACTCTAAATCTATAAACCAATTACTAGAATTTACTAAAAAGACATTCCCTTCAGATGGAACTGATAAAATTTTTATTGGATGTGTACTTATAATGTTCGATATGGGATTTACCGGTCCAGCATCTTGCCATGAGTATCTATCATCTATTGTTAAATCAGGAAAAGAAAAAATAGATAATACTAATTTATTATATTTTTATGTTAATCGAATTAACAAGAATAAAATGGTTTCAAAATATTTAAAAAATATCCATCAAGACTTAAATTTTGAGAAACATGTAGATTTAGTTATTGAATATTTAGAACAATTTTCTTTTGATTTTAGTGCAAAAATAAAAAGTGTTTACGATAAAAAATTAAAGAATACAATAATTAATAAAAACATAATAAATTAATATTAAGGTTATAAAGTTATTGTGTTCCTTCCTAAAAACACCAGTAATATCAAACTCAAACTTTTCAAGTATAACAAAAGACGACTTGCCAAAAAGTCGTTTTTATGTTATTATGAATATGTCAAGGAAACTTGCATAAAATAAAAAAGGAACATTCAATTTTGCATGTTGAGTGTTGCCATATTATGTGCATCACCTAAATCATTGCTGAGTTAGGTGATTTTTTTATTTTAGAATTACAAATAGTAATACTATAAGTAAAAGGATAATGATAATCAAAAATAAAATTAAAAAATCTTTTTTTGACATCCTCTCACCTCCCCTCAATTAAGAAGTTCGGCAATCACCCAACTATTAAATGTTCCAAACTAATTATATCAAACATTCGTTCTTAAAGCAATGTGCTTTTTAATAAAGAAGTTGGTATTAAAAAGAAATAATTATTAAATAGTTATTAAACAAAGTGACTTGCTAAAAAGTCGTTTTTATGCTATTATGAATATGTCAAGGAAACTTGCATAAAATAAAAAAGGAACATTCAATTTCGCATGTTGAGTGTTGCCATATAAAAATATGTTATCACCTAAATCATTGCTGAGCTAGGTGATTCTTTTATTTTAGAATTACAAATAGTAATACTATAAGTAAAAGGATAATGATAATCAAAAATAAAATTAAAAAATCTTTTTTTGACATCCTCTCACCTCCCCTCAATTAAGAAGTTCGGCAATCACCCAACTATTAAATGTTCCAAACTAATTATATCAAACATTCGTTCTTAAAACAATATATTTTCTAATAAACTATAATATTTTAAAAACCACACTTTCACATTACTAAATAAAATATATTTTAATAAGAAGTTCCTCGTAAAGCTTATAATAACCTTACATTTTTAATTTTAAGAAAAAAGATAAATTCAATAATTTATTTATCTTTATACATACTTATTATATCTTTAAAACTTAATTTAGTTCCATAATTTAATATGGCATTAGAATATATTTTAATAGCGATTTTAGCAATTATTAAGATAGTAATTACTAATATAACAATAGATATTAGTACATCAATTCCACTTGCAAGCCCCATCATAATTCTAAAAGGCATACAAAATGGTGCCGAAATTGGAAATAAAGAGGCAAATAAATTAAGCTTACTTGTTGGATTTATCATAGTAAAATAAGATAAATAAAACCCAACAACCGCGAGTAAAGCAATAGGACTATTCGCAGACTGAATATCTTCTGGTTTACTTACTGTTGACCCTGTTAAAGCATACAATAAAGCATAAGTAAAATATCCCAATATAAAATATATAATTGTAATTAATCCCAAATATAAAGTAATATGTGACATATCTAATACAGCTTCTAATAAGCCTCTTTCTAAAAAGACTAATGCACTAATAACCGCCGTTGCAACAATTAATATTAATTGAACCAAACCTACAATCCCTATTCCCAAAGTTTTACCAAGAACAATATTTTTAGGACTAGTAGATGTAACTAAAGTCTCTATTATTTTAGATGTCTTTTCGGTAGTAATAGAACTTGATACTTGATAAGCACAAAAATATATCGCATAAAATAAAACAACACTCATTAACATCATCACAATTATATTACCACTAGCTTCTTCTTCACTAGTCTGTTCCATACTATAAGAAAAATTAGGTTTAATAGACTGTAATTCCCTTTCAGTTAAATCAAGTTTATTTATCTGGGTATCAATATATAAACTTTCAAGTGAATTAATAAGATTTTCAGGCACTTCACTCATCAAACCAACACTTAAAACCATATACCGCATATTTATATCATTACCATTTTTTTCTATTTCTATAGCCCCATCTATTTCTTTATTCTCTAGTTTTTTCTTAATATCATCATAACTATCTTTTGAAATATCTATTTGATAACCTACATCACTTTCTTTTAAAATCTCTAATTTATCTTCAAATATATTATTATTATCTACAATTAAAATTTTTGTTAAATTATCTTCACCAGAAAAAAGCTTCATTACATTAGGCACATTAAAACCTACAACTATTAAAACTAAAATAATTATAGTCGATATAATAAAAGATTTTCTTTTTATCATATCTTTAATTGTAAATTTCATTACTGTTATAATATCATTCATCTTATTCACCAACTTTCTCAATAAATATATCATTTAAAGTAGGTTTTTTTATTTCAAATTTATCTACTTTAATCTCCTCTTTAACTAATTTATTTAAAAGCTTATGAGCAACATCTTCATTATTTATCTTTATAATATAATTATTATTAGTTACATTTTCTATTTCTAAATTAAATTCTTTAATATAACTATCAATATTTTCTTTAAGACATAATTCCAATCTATTCGCTGGATATTTATCTTTTATTTCTTTTAAATTCCCTTCTAACACAGTTTTACCTTTATTTAATATTAAAATATTACTACAAAATTCTTCAATTGTAGCCATTTGATGTGCACACATTATCACATATTTGCCTTTTTTTATTAAATTAATTATAATATTTTTTAATATCTCTGTATTAACTGGGTCAAGCCCACTAAAAGGTTCATCTAAAACCACCAATTCCGGGTCATGAATTATTGCCGTCATAAATTGAATTTTTTGCTGATTACCTTTAGATAATTTTTCGGCTGACATCTCTAAATATTCTTCTACTTTTAATTCTTTCGCCCACATATTAATGGCTTTTATTGCATCTTCCTTTTTTATCCCCTTAAGTTCGGCAAAATACATTAATTGGTCAATTACTTTAGTTTTAGGATATATCCCTCTTTCTTCTGGCAAATATCCAAAATTAACATTCTTTCTATCTACTGCTTTCCCATTCCAAGTAATCTCTCCCTGCTCTTTTTTAATAATTCCAAGTAGCATTCTAATCGTAGTCGTTTTACCTGCCCCATTAGTTCCAAGTAATCCATAAACTCCCGGTTTATCCATTGTAAAAGAAATATTATCCACCACTAATTTTTTACCAAACGTTTTAGAAACATTTTTTAATACTAAACTCACAATAATTACCTCACTTTCATTAATATCTTAAAAAAATATTTTCATATATATCTAAAAAAGTTGATACAAATGCTTCCCCTTTGCATTTTTATTCCCAAAGTTACTTGCCAATCATTATAAATATATTCTTTATATAACCCTCTAAATTTAAACAATTAACTTTAACAAATATATTTTATCACAATCTAATAATAAAATAAAGAATCTTTACTAATTCAACCTTTCATAAGTAACATTTAAATCTTTACTAACTGTAAACAAATATTCCATGGTGGCAATAACCTTCTCATCAGGATAATCTTCAAAAGAAATTACTTTAAAAATAACTCTAGTTTGCCCTTCCTTTAAAGGATTTAAAAAATAATTATTAGTTACATGTGTACTACCTAAAACACTCAAATCATGCTCTAACTCTAAAATATTTTCATCAATTACTTCTTCAATAATATTTACATCTTTCCCATCATAGCTAATACTAAATTTAGGTAATTTAGACTCTATTTTAATACCTATTTTAGAATTTTTTAAAGTATAATATAAATCATCTATCTCATATTTATCAGTTAAATCTTTATTTAAAAAATCTTTTAAAAGATATTTCTCTTCCCCATTAAATATGACATAAACATTATTACTTTTATGACAATTAAAATAATAAATATGTTTATCATCTTCAAAAAATTTTTCTAATCCTTCTTCACACTTAGATGTATTATCAATAAATTCTATAGAGTAACCCACATATTCTTTACTTTTAAAATAATTTAATGTTTTAAATAATCCTGTAGATATTAATATTCCAATTACCAAAGTTATCATATATCCTAAAACATCTTTTTTAGTTATTTTACTTTTACTTTTACTAAATAAAAATATATTATTTAACAACTTTTTAAAACTATTAATTTTAAGTATAAAATAAAAAATTAAAGCCCCACCAACATTTAAAATAATATCATCAATATCAAAAGTTCCTGATATAGTTAAAACCTGAATTAATTCAATACCCAAACTAACACAAGAAACTGTTAAAATAAATATTTTAGTTTTATTTTGTTTAGGAAATATTAAAGGAAGTAAAAAAGCTAAGGGAATTAAAGCAATAATATTTCCTAAAATATTATAAATAAAAATATTAACACTAACATTAGAAGCTAGTAGTGCTTTAATAAAATTAATCGTTGTCTTAAAAGGAACCAGCCTAACCGAAGTTGCAAGATAATTTTTTAATATTTCTTTACTAGAAAAAATAAACTGCCAATTAAAACCTCGCCGTACATCAAAAATAGTCATCTGTATTAATAAAAGACCATATAAGATTAAACTATAATATAAAGTCATCTTTAAAAATTTGTTATTATTTTTATATCTATTTAAAAATAAATTACCTAAATAAAAGAAGAAAACAGATAAAAGCAAAACTATAATATTTTCTAATTCATTAAACATAATATGCGAATTAAAAAAGCCATATAAAAAAATTAATAATAAAAACAAAGATATCAAAAAATTAACAATTATTCCCTTAAATCTTATTTTTTTTTGCATAATAAATACTCCCTTTATCTAGTATAATTATAATATATCTTTAAAAAAAATAAAAGCATAATAAACTTTATTTATTAAGCCTTTTTCTTATTAATTCACCATTAGCTTCTGCTAAAATTTTATTTTGCATTGGCTCACTTAATTTAATAACATCACCAACTAAAGAAGCACTAGAATGTCTAATAATATCAGAACAAGGAGTAAACAATCCTTCAACTACCTTTAAATTAAGGCACTCATAATTATTATTTTCATCATAGCCTAAAAATAATAGATATCTTGTAATAATCCCTTTATAAGCTAAAACTACCACATCATTAATGTTTAGCTTACTTTTTAAATCATTTAAAAATTCCTTTTGATAGATATTTAATTTATCATAAAATTTCAATGAATAATAATTAACAAGCATTTTCCATATATTATGTAACGACATCATGTTTACTTCTGAAACAATATTCTCAATCTCATCCGTCCTAAACATGATCATATTTCCCGTTAAATAACCATCTAATTTACCTACATTATTTTTAGGTTCTAAGTGATAAATTTCCGGTATTACAATTGAACTTAAAGAAAAACCTAATACTTCATTACCTCGAACTTTATATATTAAATAAGGAACATTTGATTTAGCAAAAGCATAATCTTTTAAATAAACAATCATCCCCGAAGTTAACTCTTCTCCTCTTTCTTTAAAATATTCATAATTCGTTCTTATATAACTATTATTTAAAGCTTTATCTAATTTATCTTTAATTTCTTTAATAATCACTGTTGTAACAGTATCCGGATTTAATTTTAAAGCTATATCAATATAATAATAAGCCTTTTTTATATCTCCCAACTTATAATAAACATTCCCTAAATGGGCATAAACTAAAGCTGTATTCATTCCTTTTTCTATGCACTGAAATAAAGCATCTCGAGCTTCTATAAACAAATAATGTTTACAATAATGTATTGCCTCAGTCAACATAAAATAGGCACTACTATCCATACTATGCATTATTTTTTTATACTTTAAAGCTTCTTCTTTTTGCCCCAACTTTAAATAAGCAATTATGAGCATCAAACATAATTTAGGACTTAATTTCCCCCTAATTTCTTCATACTGTAAAATTAAATCTACTACTTTTTTATAATTATGAGCATAATAAAAATCATTTATTAATCTTAATAAATCTTCTTCCATAAAAAACCACCCTCTCTAGCCCAAAACATTGTATCAAAAATCATTATAAAAAACAAGTCTAAATATCCTTCAACTTCAAAAGTACCTCTTCAAATGTTTTAGCATTAATAATTTTAATAGAAAAATTTCTTTCTTTAGCTACTTGCACTGCTTCTTCATAATTTTCTACCGGACAAATAAATACTTCTGCCCCTTTTTTCACTGCTCCAATTAATTTATATTTAACTCCCCCAATTTCTCCTACATTTCCCTCAACATCAATTGTTCCTGTCCCAACAATCTTTTTTCCTTTAGTAATATCTTCTTCAATTAGCTGGTTATAAACCGTAAGACTCATCATTAATCCCCCACTGCTACCCATTTCACTAGCCTTTGATTCTATCTTTAAATCTGGTTTAACTTGATATTCATAAGTTGTAATAAAACTTATTCCAATCTTTACACCAGCATCATCTTTATAAGTAACCGCATAACAATCTTTCTCTTTATTATCTCTTTTAACTCTTAATTTAACTTTTATACCTTTATCTAATTTAGTTATATAATCTTGTAATTCCTCTAAAGAATTAATATCAAGATCATTAACACTTATAATATTATCTCCTACTTTTAAATTAGTTTTAGCTTCACTTGTAATATAACCAACATTATTAACTACATTCTTAATTTTAAGATCTTTATTTGCCATTTTATAAGCATTAATAACCACCGCATCCATAGATTCTTGTAAATACAATCTTTCACGCGCAATCATTTCTTCCATATTTTCCCCTTCAATTGTTAAATCTTCTTTTTTAACAATATCCCAATCAGGAATAATTTTAGATATTAATAAAAACGGAATAGACCCTCTAACCATAGAAACATACGCCATATTAAAAGAGCCTGAAGCATCATACCCACCATCAACTTTTATGCGATCATTTAAATCAACAGCTCCTCCAGGAGTATATATTGAATATGGCAGTTCCACCATAAATAATAAAAAAATACATATTAATATAATAAGACTTTTATAATTCTCTTTAATAAAATCTCTAGTTTTTTCATATAATTTATTAAACATTTATATCACCCATTTAATTATACCACGAAATTGAGGTAATTATGAAAGAAAAAATAGAGAACTTTACTTTTACTTTATGTTTATTTCTTGCTATATATTTTATTTTTCAAAATAATCAAGAAATAAGCAATATTATTATTGAAGGAACTAACCTTTTCTTTACCAAAGTTTTTGTATCTTTATTCCCTATGTTCATTATAAATGATTTACTTATTGCTCTAAATATTCCTTATTACTTTTATCTATTATTTAATAAGCTATTTAAAAAATTATTTAAAACCAGTGGTATTGCTTGTTATGTTTTCATCATGAGCTTAATAAGTGGAACCCCAAGTAATGCATATATCTTAAAAACTTTAGTAAATGATAACATTATATCTCTTGCTGAAGCTAACCATTATTTATATTTTACCTACTTTTCTAATCCCTTATTTCTAACTTTAATGTTATCTTTAATATTTCCTTCCCATATAGTTGTAAAAATTATTCTCATACATTATCTAAGTAATATTATTATTGGCCTCATTAAAAGAAATAAAGCCCCACTTATTAGTAATACAGAATTAAAAATTAAAAAAACCCATCTAAGTAGTGCCTTAACTAAAAGCATTAAAAAAAGTATGTCTACTCTTTTAATGATCTTAGGCACTATAATTTTTTATATGATTTTAACCCATATAATTACAAATATCATTCCTTTAAATAATATTTTAAAAGTATCTATCTCCGGTTTCTTTGAAATAACTAGAGGCCTTAATTTACTTAATAATTTAGATATAATTTTAAAATTAAAAGAAATTATTGCTATATCTATAATCTCTTTTGGCGGTTTAAGTATTCATACTCAAATAAAAGGAATATTAGAAGATACTGAAATTAAATATAGTTATTTCTTAAAAGGAAGAATTATGCAAACTATTATTAGTATTATTTTAATAATTATTTAGTACAAATAAAACTATCAGGATAATTATTATTACCAATTAACCCAATATAACTTAAACTTATATCATCAATATTAGTATTATTTTTATTATCTATTAAAACAGGAATATTTAAACTAACTAAATAATAACTATTATCTATCTTTTGATATTTATAACTAGGACATAAACTATAAGTAGCATTCTTACTATTTAATTTATATTCCGTATCATCATATACTAAACTTTTATCTTTTATAATTAATTCTTTTTTACTTTCCATAAATTCCAAACTAATAATTAAACTATCATCTAATTTATTTATTTTTAATCCCTTTAACTCATATTTCAAAAAATCACTTTCAATATTTTTAATAATGGTTGTTCTATTAATCTCATCATCACTAGCATAATCTTTAGCACTATTAATATTATCTAAAGAAAATATTAATTTTAATAACAACAACATAACAACTGAAATTAAAGATATACTTATTAATAATTCTAAAATTGTAACTCCCCTTTTATTCATAATCTTCACCCATTAACCCTAAAGATGCATAAGAATTATCTTTAAATTCCACGATCAAACGATATTTATATTCACCCATATTTGATAAACTATTAACATAATTATTAAAATAACTAGAATATAAATTATCATCATACTTCTTTAAATCATATAAAGCAATATATATCTTACTAATATCAAATTCATCAAATAATGTTTTACAACCATCCAAATTAAAATCTATACAACTTAATTCTTTAACACTATCTGTTTTATACCCATCTAACTTTAAATATTCTTTTAAATAATAAGCTTTATATATATTTGCAGCATCATCATATAATATATTCTTTTTACTATTACTAACCATATTAGAGAATGTTCCATACAAAAGAAGCAAAGAAACAGACAAAAAAGTTATAACTATAATAGTTTCTAATAATGCAAAACCTTTTTTCATCTCTTCACCTACTCTACTTTAATTATATCAAAAACAAATAATCTTGCAATATTTTTTAAACAAAAAATGCGAGGGAGAGAGCCCTGCATATATCCTGCTCATACATAAAATTTAGAGCAATATGAGCAAGTATTAAATTATTTTACTATATAAGGATTAGTCGATGATCCTATATCCCCTGTTCCAGTTGTAGTGAACTCTGTATCAGCAGAGAGAATTATTACTGGACGCACACCAGACGGATCATACACAAAAAAGGGATCGAGGCATCCATCACCTCTACCAG
>CANPYU010000033.1 GCA_947588665.1 uncultured Bacilli bacterium
GTTCAGCAACAAACATGAAACAAAATGGAATATATAGTACAGAAGATGATTATGGAACAAGTTATGTATATCGTGGTTCTGTTAATAATAATTGGTTAAAATTTGGAAAAGAAGGTGATAAAGATATATATTGGCGAATAATTAGAATAAACGGAAATGGAACACTCAGGCTAATATATAATGGCACAAATTTAAATACAAGTGATGGAGGATATACATCACTAGGTAATGATACGATGATAGAACCATATAAAAGCGACAGTGTTAATTATCCAACTCCAAATATTAATTCATATCCAAGAGCATTATATTATAATAAAAATATAAATGATAATAAATATGTCGGATATATGTTTGGAGGAAGTGATAGAACAGTAGCATCAAATGATTATAAAGATGCTCATACAAATACATATGAAAGCGATGTAAAAAAGCAAATTGATTATTGGTACGAAAATAAAACAAATTTAAATTTATTAAGTGATAAAATAGATGAAGAAACAGGCTTTTGCAATGATAGAGAGGTAGCTACAACAGCTCATGGAGATTATGGAATAAATGGTTATGGAACCTATAAAACAGCATACGCAACAGCTCATAGGGTATGGAATAGCGATATTGTATGGGATACTGCAGAAAATTGGGATACAGCGCAAGAACCAACATTAAACTGTGGATATGATGTAAGAAATAAAACAACAAATGAAGAAGCAAGAAAAAGAGATTTATTTACAGGGACGGATGCTAAAGGAATAACTACGAATGGAAAATTAATAACGGGAAATAATAAACTAACATATCCAGTTGGAATGATAACGATGGACGAAGTAATATATGCTGGAGGATTTGGGGGTCAAAGTAATACAAAATACTGGTTATATACAAATTCCTATTATTGGACAATATCTCCGTTTTTCTTTAACAGCAACTATGCTCTTATGTTCTACGTGCTAACTAGTGGTTGTCTCACTTATGCAAACGTGGACGGCACTACCATCGGTGTTCGCCCAGTCATAAATTTAAAAGCCGATGTTAAACTATCTGGCTCTGGAACAACTACTGACCCATATACAATAAAAACAGAATAATCCATCTTTCTTTCTAACTTTAATCTTTTAGAGAGTAGCAATTACTCTCTTTTTTTGCTATAATTATTCTAGGGGAGATGATATTATGTTTATACCACTTAAGATAACTACAGAATATACTTTACTTAAAAGTACAATTAAGATAGATAACTTAATTAATTTTTTAAAAGAACATAATATTAAATCTTGTGCTATTATGGATGAAAATTTATATGGAGTTATGAATTTTTATAATAATATGCTTGCTAATAATTTAAAACCTATTATTGGTTTAAATATTAAAATAGATAATTTAAATATTTATTTATACGCTATAAACTATGAAGGCTATAAAAATTTACTTAAAATTCATACTTTAAAAGAATTTAATGAATTAACCTATGATAATTTAAATAAATATTTAAATAATATTAAAGTTGTATTACCCTATGGGTCTTATAGTTTATTATCTACTTTTACTAATGCCTATTTAAGTTATTCTTGTGATACTGAAAAACTAGAAGCTTTAATGCTTAGTAATAATACAGTATATATAAGAGATATTTGTTCATTAACTAAAGAAGACACTAAATATTTAAGTTATTTAGAAGCTATAAATAAAGGTGTATTATTAAAAGACATAACAACAGATTATATTCTTAAATATTTGAATTTAAATATTAAAGAAGAAGATAAATTAAGTACTATAGAATTTGCTAAAGATATCGATATAAAAATAGAAAATAACAAAAATTATATTCCTAAATATAAAGATGGTATTAATTCCTATGAGTTTTTAGTTAATTTAGCCCATAAAGGCTTAACTAAAAGGTTAAATGGAAGTATTCCCGATATCTATTTAAAACGTCTTAACTATGAATTAAATGTGATTAATAATATGGGTTTTGTTGATTATTTTTTAATCGTCTATGATTATGTTTTATATGCGAAAAAAAATAATATTTTAGTAGGTCCTGGAAGAGGAAGTGCCGCCGGTTCTTTGGTAAGTTTTTCTATTGGTATAACTAATATTGACCCCATTAAATATGATTTATTATTTGAAAGGTTTTTAAATCCCGAACGAATAACCATGCCTGATATAGATATAGATTTTGAATATACTAAAAGGGGTTTAGTAATAGATTATGTAAGAACTCGCTATGGCAAATTTAATGTTGCTCCCATCATGACTTTTGGAACTTTAGGCTCTAAACAAGTAATAAGAGATTTAGGGAGAGTATTAAATATTGATAATAATTTAATAGACCAAATATCTAAATTAATTGATGCTAAATTAAGTTTAATCGCGAATTTAGAAAAAACTCATTTAAAAGATTTTTTAAATAACTATCCAGAACTTAAAAATATGTATGAAATAGGTATTAAAATTGAAGGCTTAAAAAGACATATATCAACCCATGCCGCCGGTGTTGTAATATCAAGCACTCCTTTGGATGAAGTAATACCAATCATTAATAATGGTGAATTTATTATGACGGGTATTACGATGGAATATCTAGAGAATTTAGGCTTACTTAAAATGGACTTTCTCGCCTTAAGAAACCTAACGATTATTGCAAATGTTCTCGATTTAATTAAAGAAAATACGGGTAAAACTCTCGATTTAAATAAAATAAATTTAAATGACCCCGAAATATTTAAATTATTTTGTGCGGCCGATACCGAAGGCATATTTCAATATGAAAGTTCTGGTATGAAAAACTTAATGCTAAAAATGAAGCCTTCATCATTCTCGGATTTAGTTGCATCAGTCGCTTTATTTCGTCCTGGTCCAATGATGAATATTGATACCTTTATTGCTCGTAAATATGGTAAAGAAAAAATAATCTATTTACATCCAGATTTAGAACCTATTTTAAAAGAAACTTATGGTATTATTGTCTATCAAGAGCAAGTAATGCAAATACTAGTTAAAATTGGAGGCTATACCTATGCTGATGCTGATAACATCAGACGCGCGATGAGCAAGAAAAAAGAAAGTGTAATGTTAAGTGATAAAAAGCATTTTATAGATAATGCTCTAAATAGAGGTTATAATCTAAAAGTTGCCTCTGATATCTATGATTTAATCTTAAAATTTGCTAACTATGGTTTTAATAAAGCCCATTCGGTTTCTTATGCTTTAATAGGTTATCAAATGGCTTATTTAAAAACTAAATTTCCTATTTATTTTATTACTAATTTACTTAATATGAGTATTGGTAGTGAAATTAAAACTAAAGAATATATTGATGAAGCAAAACTAAAAAATATTCATATCTTAAAACCCGATATTAATATTAGTTCTAATAATTATTTAATATTTAATAATAGTTTAATGTTACCTCTAAGTAGCATTAAAAACTTAGGCATAAATGCTACTGAATCTATTCTTGAAGAAAGAACTACTAAAGGTAAATTTAAAGATTATTTAGATTTTGTCAGTCGTACATATGGTAAAAGTGTTAATAAAAAAACTATTATATCTTTAATTGAGGCGGGAGTATTAGATAGTTTTAAAATAAATAAAAAAACTATGATTGAAAACCTCGATATCGCGATTAATTATGCAAGCCTAATCGCCGATTTAGATTCTTCCTTTGTCGCTATTCCAACACTAGACGAAAAAGGGGAATATTCTTTAGAAGAATTAAGAGAAAAAGAATATAATTCTTATGGCTTTTATTTAACTAATCATCCCTCTAGTATTTATAAAGATAAAAATATTATGAAAATAAATAATATTAGAAATTATTTTGATAAAAGAGTAAGATGTATAGTTTTATTAGAAAAAATGCGTACTATTAAAACTAAAAAAGGGGATAATATGGCTTTTTTATCTTGTAGTGATGAAACTGGAAGTACTGACTTTGTTATATTCCCCAAAATCTATAATATGCTTTTAAATATTAATAAAGGCGATTTATTAAATATAGAAGGAAGAGTAAGCAAAAGATTTGATACTTATCAAATAAATGTTGATATGTTAAATAAAATTAATTAAAAACTCTATTACGAATTTTTACCGTTTTTGAGTAAAATTCGTAATAAAAGATTGTACTAATATTAAAAATATATTATAATTAAAAAAGATATAACTTATAGAAGGGAATGAAATATATGGAAATTAAAAGAGATAGTTATTTAAATAAATTAATCGAAAAACAAGATAATGGGTTAATTAAAATTATTACAGGTATTAGAAGATGTGGAAAATCTTATTTATTAGACCCCTTATTTAAAAATTATCTTTTAGCTCATGATGTTGATTTAAAACATATTATTAAAATTGATTTAGATATTAAAGAAAACGAAAAGTATTTAGACCCTAATGTTTTAAATGAATATATAAAATCACAAATAATAGATGAAGAAAAATATTATATATTATTGGATGAAATACAAAAAGTTCCAGATTTTGAATCAGTTTTAAATGGCTTTTTAAAAATAAAAAATGTTGATATATATGTCACGGGCAGTAATTCTAAATTTTTATCAACTGATATTATCACCGAATTTAGAGGTCGAAGTGACGAAATAAGAGTTTATCCTTTATCTTTTAAAGAATTTTATTCTGTAAAAAATGAAGATTTAAGAGAATCATGGAAAGAATATATAACCTATGGAGGATTACCTCTTATTTTAAAGCAAAAAACTATTGAAAGTAAAATTAATTATTTAAAAACTCAACGTGATAATGTCTATATAAATGATGTTGTTGAAAGAAATAATATTAAAGATGAACAAGATTTAAACTCTCTCGTGGAAATTGTATCCTCTGCAGTTGGTTCACTTACTAATCCTTTAAAGTTATCTAAAACTTATCGGGGAAATAATATTAATTCTACTATGACTGATAAAACTGTTTATAATTATTTAAAGTATTTACAAGAAGCTTTTATAATTGATAAAAGTCTTAGATATGATATAAAAGGAAAGCAGTATATTGAAACTCCTCAGAAATATTATTTTACCGATATAGGCATTCGCAATTCTTTTTTAGATTTTAGGCAAATAGAAGAAAATCATATCATGGAAAATATTATTTTTATTGAATTAAAAAGAAGAGGCTTTAATGTTGATGTTGGAGTAGTAGAATGTAAAGAAAAAAATAAAAGTAATAAACTAGAAATAGATTTTATAGCTAATAAAGGTAGTGATAAATACTATATTCAATCGGCTCTTAATATAGATACTGAAGAAAAAAAAGAACAAGAATTTAGACCATTTAGAAATATAAATGATTTCTTTAAAAGAATATTAATTGTTAAAGATGATATAGTATCATATACCAATGAAGAAGGAATATTAATTCTTAGTATTTTTGATTTTTTATTAAATGATGATTCTATTAAATAAATAAACAAATAAGTGGGGTGAATATTATGCATGATTTAAATAGTTTTTTTAAAAGTATTAATTTTAATGATAAAGAAGAATTACTAAAAGATGTTAATATTTCTAAAGTAGTTTTAAATAAAAAAGAAAAGATATTTAATGTCTATTTAAAAAATTCTACTGTTTTACCATTTAATATTATAGATAAATTAATAAATAATAAATATAAAATAAATAATACTTATGATTGTAATATTTATATTGATTATGATACCATAACTAGTACTGATGTATTATCATATATTGAAGAAATAATAAAAAGATTAGTCGCGGAAAAACCTGCTTTAATTAGTTTATTAGATAATAAACCCATAATTGATGATGATATAATTATTTTTGAAGTAATAAGTAACATTGAAGAAGAAAGAATAAAAAAAGAAGCTGGAAACATCAGTAAAATTTTAACTAATTTAGGTATCAAAGATTATTATATTACTACTAAATTAAATGAAGAAAAGCAAAAAGAAGTAGAAGAAACTCTAAAGGATGTGCAAAAACCGGCAACTTATCAAGAAGTAGTTCATGAATATACTCCGGGTGAAGTAATCATGGGTAAAAATATTACAAAAGAATGCACTCCAATTAGCAGTATCACTAATATAGGTAGAAATATAACTATTGAAGGTTATATTGAATCTATTTCTTATTTAGAAAGAGATAATATTAATATTATTACTTTATCTATCAATGATAATAATAAAAGTATTATGGCGAAAATATTTAAGAAAGATAAAGAAGAATATTTGCCATTAAAAAACACTTTAAAAGAAGAAAATTGGTATCGTTTAAATGGCAATGTTGATTTTGATTCCTATTCTAAATGTTTAAGTCTTGGCGTTAGAAATTTAGAAGCTATTGAAAATAGAGAAATAATTATCTCTAAAAGTGAAGACCCTAATATTATTATTGGCGAACATATTGAGGGGGATATTACGCCTATCACAAATATTTTAGGAGCCATGGAAAATATAATTGTAGAAGCTTATGTTTTTGGTACTGATTTAAAAGAAACTGATAATATCAATATTATGACTTTAAAAATAAGTGATAATACTAGTAGTATTCTAGCAAAAATTTTTAAGAAAAATAAAAGAGAATTCGGCTTAATTAAAAGTGCATTAAAAGATGCTCCTAAAAAAAAGAGTTGGTTTCGTATCTCAGGCAATGTTGAATTTGATAATTATGATAATGAATTAGTCTTTCAAATTTGGAATTTAGAAAGTATTGAAAATAAAGTGGAAAAAATCATTGATGATGCGCCCCTTAAAAGAGTTGAACTTCACACCCATACAATGATGAGTATGATGGATGGAGTAATACCTAATGATGAAAAAGACCCTAATAATATTGTTGATTTTGCGAGTAGATTAGGTTATAAAGCGGTCGCTGTAACTGACCATAATGCTCTACAAGCTTATCCCAATTTATTTCATGCCGTAAATAGTATTAATAAAGGTCGTGATAAAGATAATCATTTTAAAGTTATATATGGAACAGAATTAAATGTTGTAAATGATGATATTGATTTTATTCATAATTTAAGAGATTATAACTTACTTAATCAAGAATATGTTGTATTTGATACTGAAACAACCGGCTTTTATGTTGGCAGTGACCAAATGATTGAAATTGGGGCAGTTAAAATTAAAGCGGGCGAAGTAATTGACCGTTTTGATGAATTTATTGACCCGGGAAGATCTATCCCTGAAAAAATAACTGAATTAACTAATATTACTGATGAAATGTTAAAAGGGCATGATAATGAAGAAACTGTTACTAAAAGATTTCTTGAATGGACTGGCCCTTTACCAATGGTTGCTCATAATGCTAAATTTGATATTGGTTTTATCAGCGCGGCTTGTGCTAAATATAATTTAGGCGAATTTACGAATACTGTTTTAGATACAATGAGTATGGCGCGAATGCTTCATCCTGAGTGGCCTAATCACAAACTTACCACTTTAGCTCGTCGTTATAAAGTCGAATGGGATGAAGATGCTCATCACCGGGCTGATTATGATGCTGAAGGAACTGCTCATGCTTTTCATAAAATGTGTGAAGAATTAGATGCTCGTAATATTGAAACAACCACCAAATTATTTAATTCAGTTGATATAAATGAATTAATTAAATTCTCTTATCCTAGTTAAGAATAAAGTAGGTTTAAAAAATTTATTTAAAATTATATCATACGCGAATACTACTTATTTATTTCGTGGCAGTGAACCCAAACTTCCTCGCGGTGAACTAAAAAAATTAAGAGAAGGCTTGCTTATTGGGAGTGGTTGTATTAATGGGGAAATATTTGAAGAAGCCAAAACTAAAGATGATGAAGAACTAGGAGGGTTAATGCAATTTTATGATTATATTGAGGTTCAACCCATCAGTGCTTTTAAACATTTATTAGAAATGGAATCTAGTGGTTTTCATACCCTTAAAGATTTAGAAGAGCATCTAAAAAAGATTATTCGGGTTGCTAAAAGTGCTGGAAAAATTGTTGTTGCAACCAGTGATGCGCATTATTTAAGACCTCAAGACAAAATATATCGTGATATCATTATTGCTCAAAAAACAAACGGTAAACTGCATCCTTTAAATAAAAGGGGTGTTAATCAACCTGATATGCATTTTCGAACTACTCAAGAAATGTTAGATGAATTTGCCTTTTTAGGTGAAGAATTAGCCTATGAAATTGTGGTTACTAATACTAATAAAATTGCCGACATGATAGAAGAAGTAGAAGTAATTATCCAAACCGGTGGAGTTCCTTTTTCACCAAAGATTGACCATTCTATTGAAACTGTAACCGATTTAGTCTATACTAAAGCCGCTTCTTGGTATGGTAATCCTTTACCCTATAATATTGAAGAAAGAATATCTAAAGAATTATACGGCGATGCTGTCTTAGATAGCATTAAAACTAAATTAATTAGAGAAGAGTCTTTAGAAGGGGAAGAACTAACCACTAAATCTTTTGCTATCCTTCATGATACTATTTTAAAAGGAATGGATGCTGTAAAAGAAGTAGTAAAAAGTGAATTAATATTAAAATTACAAAAAGAACACGAAGCTAAAATTGAAGAATTAGAAACTAAAATATCTACTTTAGAAGGGGAAGAAAAAGAAGAACTTACAAAAGAACTAGAAACTCTAAAAGAGTCAGACCCTCTAACAGATATAGATAAATCAGTTAAAAAAGCTTTAGGAGGTATCATCGGTGGCGGTTTTGACGTTATCTATCTAATTGCTCAAAAATTAGTTAAAAAGAGCAATGACGATGGCTTTTTAGTTGGCTCTCGTGGTTCTGTTGGTTCAAGCTTTGTTGCAACCATGATGGGTATTACCGAAGTTAATTCTTTACCACCTCATTATCGTTGTAAAAATTGTTGTCATAGTATTTTTGATGATGAATTGGGTAATCCTTTGGGAGCTACTTATAAAAGTGGTTTTGATCTTCCTGATTATGTTTGTCCTAAATGTGGTACTAAAATGACTAAAGATGGTCAAGACATGCCTTTCGCGACTTTCTTAGGTTTTAATGCTGATAAAGTACCTGACATCGACTTAAACTTTTCGGATTTAAATCAAGCGGCCGCCCATGAATATACTAAAGTTTTATTTGGCGTTGACAATGTTTATCGGGCTGGAACTATAGGTACCGTTGCCGAAAAAACTGCCTATGGTTTTGTAAAAGCTTATGCCGAACAAAAGGGTATTGTAATTAATCGCGCTGAAATAGAACGTCTTGCAATTGGCTGCACTGGAGTTAAAAGAACTACGGGCCAACATCCAGGTGGAATTGTTGTTATCCCAGGTTATATGGATGTCTTTGATTTTACACCTTTTCAATATCCAGCCGAAGATATCGATGCTGCCTGGC
Source organism: uncultured Bacilli bacterium (assembly GCA_947588665.1). The sequence continues at coordinate 9,346 of CANPYU010000033.1, forward strand.
GAACCACCCATTTTGATTATCATGCGATTGATGAAGATGTCTTAAAACTTGATATTTTAGGTCATACTGACCCAACTCAACTGCGCATGATTCAAGATATCTCCGGAATTGATGTAACTACCGTCCCTCTAGATGACAAAGAAACTATGGGTATATTCTTATCACCCGAGCCACTTGGAGTTACTAAAGAACAAATTATGAATGAAACAGGAACTTTAGGTGTCCCCGAGTTTGGTACTCCTTTTACAATTGGTATGCTTGTTGATACTAAACCTAAAACTTTTGCCGAACTTATTAAAATTTCTGGTTTATCCCACGGGAC
>CANPYU010000034.1 GCA_947588665.1 uncultured Bacilli bacterium
CCTTGTGTTTCTCTAACACTTCGTCGATACCTACGCGTGTATTGGACTTTCACCAACTAAATATATGCCATGCACGGCGCACAAGAAAAGTAACCATAAGGTTACTATGCATTAAATAAATCCGTTAAATTAAATTTCTTTGCTATATCTAATAAATTTTTATATAACTCTGCCATATCACTTTCACTTAAATCTTCATAATAAACTGTATTTTCATCATCAATTTCTGGTAACTTATTATTATCAATACTAATACTACCTGATAATGCTAAATCATAATTTTCATTATCTACTTTACCATTTATTATAAACTCAAACTTGCCAGAATATTTTGACTTACTATATTTTTGACTATTAAGATTCAAATAACCTTCTGCTACTAATCCTTCAACATCTATATCAAAACCAAAACTTTGCTTCTCTTCATCCTTTCCTATTTTAAATTTCATTTTATCAGTTTCATTTACTAATTCTACTAATATATCATCTTTTTCTTCTATCACTGAAATCTTTAAATCTTCACTTTCATCTGCAATATTTAATTTGAATAAATTATCTACTACTTCATATTTAACAAAACTAATTTCATCTACAATAAGTTCTGCTGCTACCACATCATTCAACATATTAACATAAAGTACTACTTCTAAGTTAGCATATTCTATATTATCTAAATCTCCAGTTAAATTTTCTTTTATGTCCTCTTTACTAATTCCAAGAATCTTTCCTAAAGCATCTAGTAACTCTTCATCTTTTTTTATTTCACTTATCACGTATTTTACCGTTCTTTTCATATTTTCTTCATCTAAAATATAAGTTACTTTCTTTACTTTTTGTTCTTTATTTCCTAATTTTATTTTAGTATTTTCTATTTTAAACTTATCTTTATCCAAAGAATTAATAATAATGTTTTTACTCTTACTAAGTACTGTATCTATTGTTTTAACATCATAACTAACATTATTAATTTCTTCTAAATTAATACTATTAAAAATATCTACTTCACCAAAATTTATAGTTTTATTTAACAACTCATCACTTTTTAATAATAATTTCTTATTTGCTAAAGTTAACAATAATTTAACAATCGGATTATTATCATCACTTATTCCTAAATTAACTGCTCCCTTTTTATTTTTATAATCCAATCCTAATTGTAATTCATAATTAAGATTATTTAAAAGCTTTAACTCCTCCATTCCCGTATTTAACCTAGCTTGAGCTCTAATATTAACTGGTTCATTTAATATATCAATATTTAATGATTTCTTTTCACTTTCCTCTAAAACCCTACTTACTTTTTTATAAATATTATTAATTGTATCTTTATATATTCCATAAGGATTAGAATTTAACTTACTATAACCAATAAATAAACCTATCGCCAGGGCAACAACAAAAAGTAATCCCCCTACTATAAACTTCCATTTTCTTTTCTTATTCAAATTTGGACTAACACTTTCATAAACCTTAGCTTCCCCTTCCATATTTAAATTTTCATTCATAACTCGAACACCTCTCTTAATTATATTACTATTTTATCAAAAAAAACTATTTTTGCCTACATTTTTTCATCTATTTTCTCCATATTTCGACATTTACAAAAGCTTCTTTAAAAAATTTTTTGATTTTAAATATAATCCTGTATATCTATCATAATAAGTATTCAAAAATTGATTAATCTGATCTCTAACTTTATCGCTAATTTTAAGCTTAGTTATACTTTTAATATCTACATAATAATACATTCTAAGTAACTCAATCGTTTTTGGTTCCACAATAAATTCATTTTGATAACATTTACTACAAATATACCCCCCTTTATCTCCATCAATTGTAAGGATATTTGTTTTAGCCCCACAAGAAACACAACTATCTAAATTAAGCCCCACTCCCAAATAATCCAAATATTTAATCTCCATAATATTACACATAATTAAAGGATCTAATCCTGCTTCTATTTTAAGTATTGTTGTAATATAATTATCATATAAATCTTCTTCAGTCTGTTTAATAATTTGTTCTGTAAGTTCAGTAAAATAATTTAAATAACTAAGTAAAACAATATCATTTTTAATATTATTTAAAGCATCAATTACATCTACACTTATCAAATTAGATAATCTATTTTCTTTATAATACACATTAAATTTTCCATAAGTAAATTTTAAAGTTGTCGCCCTAAATGGACTTTTTAAAGCTTTAGCCCCCTTACATATAATTCCAATTATTCCCTCACATGTAAATAAATGAATTATTTTAGATGTCTCTTTATAAGGAATTTCTCTAACAATTACTCCTTCAAACTCTCTAATCATTTATATCCCTCCCCTTAATTATAACAAATACCCTTAATTTTAAAAAGATATAAATTGACAAAAATACTTTAAACTTTTATAATACTTAAAAAAGGAGAATAACAATGAATAAAACCCTAAAAGATATAACTCTAATTGATTATCTTAACAAATATCCTAATTCCCAAAATAAATCCCATATTATTTTAATAAATGAAAAAATTACCAATGTTGCTGAATTAATTACTTATTTAAAAAACAACCCTGAAAATTATACTCCCGAATTTAAAAAAATTATTAAAAATGCCTTAATTACTTTAGATGAGATAAATCATTTAGAAAATAATAATAAAATATATAATATTATCCCTCAAATATATACTCCTGAATTTTTAGCATTTCAAAAATCATGTGATAAAACAACTCTAGCTAACGCCTTACCTATGTTTTCACTTTTTTCAACTGACTATTTATCTATAGAACTAAAAGATTATAATATTTATTTAATTAAATATTTATTAAACCATTATAATTTTAAAGGAGAAAATGCTCTTGTTGCCAGCCTAAAAAGTCTTGGCCCCAAAAAACTTTTAAAATTACTAGAATCTCTAAATTTTTACCAAGATCAAGTATTAAGATTATATAAAGAAAACAACATAATAAATAATCCCATTTTCTTTCATAATAGACAAGAAAAACTAAAAATTATTAATACTGAAATAACTAATATTGTTAATTATTTATTTAATTACGACAATTTTATTTGGGGATCTTTATCTATGCGGCAAAAAGATGATATTTATAACGCTATTAGTCGCCATAAAAACACTACCCACAAAGCTCTTGCAAACTTAATTAAAATTCTAACTGATTATACCACTTTAACAGAATTAAATACCAAAACTCCCCAGTGTTTAAATCGCTTTATTAAAAAAAATTAAAAAAGCCTATTTTTCGGCTCTTTCTATTTCTTTATAAAGGAGGTAATCTTCAACTTTTCCACTTTTCTTAAATTTATTCCATGCTTCCTTTTTATTCATTCTTTATCACCTTTCTACTTTAATTATGTGCCTCCTCTAAAACTTTTATTCAAAAATTAAATTAAAAATCTAAAAACCCTAATTCTTTAATATACTTTTCTTTATCTTTCCAATTTTTAACAGTTTTAACATATAATTCTAAATATACTTTTTTATTATACATTTTTTGTAATTCTAATCTTGATGCAATACCTACTTGTTTTAAAGTATCCCCCTTTTTCCCTATAATAATTTTTTTAATAGAATCTCTATCAACAATAATATCTACTCCAATACTAATAACATCCTTTTTTTCTTCTACATAAACCGTATAACAAGTAAGACTATGTGGTATTTCTTCTGTCATTACATCAAATAATTTTTCTCTGACAATTTCACTAATCATAAAATAAGGACTATTACTAGTTTTAATATTAGGATCAAAATATCTAATTTCATCTTTTAAATAAGTTTTAATTACTTCAATTAAATGAGTAACATTATCTTTAGTTAAAGCCGAAACTGGCACAATTTCTGCGAAAGGATATAAATCTTTATATTCATTTATACTATACATTATATCGGCATTTGTAAGCTTATCTATTTTATTTAAAACCAAAATAACAGGAGCATTAGTTTTTCTTAACACTTCCATAATAAACTTATCACCTTTACCTAAACCTGCTGCCGCATCAACAACAAAAAGTAAACAATCTATATCTTTAACTAAAGACATCGCCTGTTTATTTGTTATCTTTCCAAGTTTATTAATCGGTCTAATAATTCCCGGTGTATCCATAAAAACAATTTGATAATCTTCTTCATTATATATACCCTGAATTATATTTCGAGTAGTTCCTGCTACTTTTGAAGTTATTGCTACTTTTGAATTAATAATTGAATTAAGTAAAGTTGACTTCCCTACATTAGGTCGCCCAATTAAACTTACAAATCCACTTCTCATTTCTTACTCCTTTCTATAATAAATTAAAGATATCTCTTAAATAAGGCCCAAACACAAATAAACTAATAACTATTGATACTATTGACATCACAAAAGATGCTGCTGACCCACAATCTTTCGCTATTTTAGCTAAAGGATGAATTTCACTTGTTGTTAAATCTACTGCCGCCTCAATCGCAGTATTAATAAGCTCTAATGCTAAAATACTACCTAAAGCAATAAATATAATTGCCCATTCTGATAATTTAATACGAAAAATAATTCCCATCACAATCGACAATATAGTGGCAAATCCATGAATCCATAAACTTTGTTCATATCTATATGCATAATATAAACCATCTAAAGAATATTTAATACTCTTTAAAAATCTTTTATAACCATATACTTTAACACTATCACGATTAAATTTTAATCTTTCTTCTTTATTTAGTACTTTATCTTGTGATTCCTTCTTCATTTAATATCAACTCCTGTAAAGCAAACATAACCTCTTCATCTTCTTTTTTCATATGATCATAGCCAAGTAAATGAAGTAATCCATGAACAGTTAAAAAAGCAAGTTCTCGCTTCTTTGAATGCCCATATTCTTCTGCCTGACTAATCATTCTTGGAATACATATATAAATATCTCCCAAAACTCTAATATCATTATACACTAAATCTTGATTATCTTCAAATGCAAATGATATAACATCTGTAACTTTATCTATTCCCCTGTATTCTCTATTAATTCTTTGTATTTCTTCTTCTGAAACAAACATAAGCGAAAAACAGGCATTTAAAGCATTTTCCTTTTTTAAAGTTCTATTAATAACTTTATTTAAATACTCATAATTAAATCCTACTGGATAAAGTTCATTAATCTCATAATTCATTAGCCAATCTTAACCCCCATTCGCCCCAATAAAAATAATATCATAAATATTAAAATAATAAAACACAAAACATTATAAATTAAATCTTTTCCAAATATTCCTGGCAAATACTTCTTTATCGCATTTAATGCAACATATAGTAAAAAACCACTTATGGCCCCTAATGCATTAAGTAATATATCATCAACATCAAAACTTCTTCCAATACAAAGCTGTACAAACTCCACCGTTGCACTAGATATTACACTTACAATTAAAATAGGAAGTATTCTATTAGGTTTAATATATGTAGAAATAAAATACCCAAAAGGAATAAATAAAACAATATTACCAACTACATTAAAATAAAAAGCATCAGTACCTATTCTATATCTAAATATTTCTGTAAATGGTACTAAATTATAGCCACTTATAGATGTATTAAGTTCTGTTCTCGTAAGTAATTCATATAACAAAAATACATATATAATAAACAACAAATTTGAAAATTCTTTATAAAAAACAAATCTTTCATTATTTGATCTAATCGCTGCAATTCTAACCGCCGCAATAATTACTAAAAATATTGTAAGCATTGGCCACATTTTATCAACTGACTGTGTTATTATTGCCATTATCCGTTCTATCACTAGTATCACTGTCCATTTCTTTAGTATAAGGTTTCGTTACCCCAATTTGTTCTTCTACTGCAACGAACATCTCTATATCTAAAGTATCATTATTTACACTTTTTTTCAATACTTTTTCTTTAATTATTTTTGGAGTTTGCGCTTCTTTAACGGATAATTTCTCTTCTACTAAATCTTTAACTTTTTGAACACCCACATCTATACTATACCTTTTATTCGTTTTAATTACTTCATATTCCTTTTGTAAATAAAACTGATAACCCAATAACTGAAATAAATATTTATTCTCAATTTCTTTATCTTTAACTCGTGATTTCAAAATAACATACTCTTGATTACTATCTTTAACCATCAAATTATAACGCATTTTCCCTGTTTTTTCTTCTGAAACATAATCTAACGGTAAACTTACTTTAACATTATACCATACTTCCGCATACACTTCACCTTTAGCACAAACATCATTTTTTACTTCATCATTAAGTTTAACTTCTCCACTAATTAAAATATCCCCTTTTTGAGCAAAATCATTAACTCCAACAATCGCAACACCTCTTTCTGTTAAAACATGGGTAATAACCCCAGAAGTATTTGCTACAATATGACATAAGCCCTTTTCTTCTTTCTCTTCATTTATTATTCTTTCTTCAACTCGAATATTAACAACCATCCCATCAACATCAATCTCTAACCATTCTATTCTATCTTTATGCTTATCTTTAATTTTATTAATAATCTCTTCATATTCATCATAACTCTTTTTAAAACTCATTGGAATAACTCCATATTCTTTTAAATCTTCATATATTAATTCCCTAAGATCTTTATCTTGATGCACAACATTAACTTTAACAGTAACATTAGATAAAACAAGAAAAATAATACACGCAAAAACTACACTTACAATAAAAAGCATATTTTTTCTTAACTCTTTTCTTAATTTATATATTCCTAACTCATCAATAACTTCAAACTTATAACTAATTAAATATTTCTTAATTTTTTTAATATCGTTACTTAATATATCAAAATATAAATAATCTTTTTCATACAAAATATTTTTAATATCTACATTTATTTTATTTAATTTTAACAAAATATTAGTCTTACTATTAGTTTTAATTCTTCCTCTTACATAATGTCTCATCTCAAAAACCTCACATCATTAATTACACCCTTAATTAATATTTCTTTATTATCCATATTTGATATACTAAGATTACTTCCTTCAATAACTAATTTAAAGTCTTTTAATTTTAACTCAATTAACTTATCTGTTAAAGTAATTAATTCTTGATAACAATAAATATGAATAAAATTATTAAAAATATCTATATAATACTCTTGATCTAACAAAAAATTTTGGAGGTTTTTAATCATATGCATAATATTCACCCATATAATTTTATGATATAAAAACATTAACTAAACCAAAAAAAGCGAGAAGAAACTCGCATGGAATTTAATCTTGCCCAAGAATAAATTTAGAGCAACTTAGGCAAGTATACTTATTCTATTGAACTATATATGGATTGGTTGATATTCCCTTATCTTGTTCAGAATTAGTTTTAAATACTGTGTCTGCTTTAAGATTTATTACTGGACGGACACCCTTTAAAACACTAGCACTTGTACTATTAATCTCCGCACTCATTCCAGATATAAACCATATATTAGCACTATTCGCTGCAAAAGCTATCATAGACATGGTCCAATAATCACAAGCTGTATATAACCAATATTCACTATTACTTTGACCGGCATATCCTCCTGCATATATTACTTCATCCAAAGTTATAAGTCCTACTGGATTTGTTAATACATTATTACCCTCTATTTTTTTATCATTTAATATTATTCCATTCGCATTTGGCCCTGTAAACAAATCTCTTTTTCTTGCAGTTTCATCTATAATTTTATTTATTACATCATAACCACATTTTAATGTTGGTATTTGTTCAGTTCTAAATAAGTTATTATAAAATAGCCTTCCCATTGGCGCATACGCAGTATTATCGGTACCTTTCCCTGTTCCGTCAACATATAGCGAATGAGTTTCCTTAGGCGCAATTTGCCTATCATTACAAAAACCTGTTTCTACATCTACCATGTTTGTTGCATTCAAAGTTGTTTTCTGATACCACATCTCCAATTCTGTTTTTATTTTACTTGATTGCTCATTTTTATGTGTGTTCTCATAAGTATCTACAGTATTTCCATACATAAACCCTACATATCGATTATCACTAATTAATGAATTAAAAGCACTAGTTTTAATTTGCGTTGTTTCTGATTTCGTTGCAGGGGCATCAGGTCCCATGCCCGCATAGATTAATCTTATTGTTCCATTTCCATTTATACGGATAATCCTCCACCATATATCTTTATTAGCATCATTTCCTTGATTAGAATTCATTTTACCAAATTTTACCCAATTGTTATCTACTGTTCCTCTAAATACATAACTTGTTCCAAAGTCATCTTCTACTTCATATACTCCATTTTGGTTCATATTATTATTTTTATTATCACTATAGCATGTTACCCCAGTTCTTCCATCATTTACGCCTTTACAACTTGGACCTGTAATTGAACCTATTTCTCCATTAGAGTGTAAATATAAACCCATTAAAGTTTTTTTTGAAGGATTTAACATATCTAAATAAACATAACACTTAGTTCCTTTTTTAGTAATTCCTATATATACTTTATTATCTTTATATTCCATTGGTATATCTTTATGTTCTGTTTCATCTCCTGGATATTTACAATAACTTTTTGTTGTATTAACTTCATAATATCCACTTGGCACTTCACCTATTGGATTATACGTTTCACTATTAACCTTTTCCTGAACATGTAGTGCTATAACATTTAAATCTGCAGATGAATAATTAACTTTACCATTAACTATTTGCACACTTTGAGTTACTTGATACTTTGCTTTACTATTAGTTATATAAATTATTCCTATTGCTAATAATAATATTGTTATTGATAATATTCTTTTTTTATTTCTTCCTTTACTTAATTTCTCTATTCTCATTAACATCCCTTCTTATTAATTGATTATTATCAATCATATTAGAAATTTCTAACTTATATCAAAATTATACAATCCATAATGTCAAAAGTCAAGAAAAATATAGATATTCTGAACATAGAATTTCTAATTAACCCATTAAATGAGAAAATTAAACTTAGAAAAGGACGATATATCATGAAATATAATATGAATTTAAAAAATATCAGAACAAATAACAACTTAAACCAAACAGATATTGCTAAAATCTTAAAAATAGCTAGAGTAACTTACACCCATTATGAAACCCAAGAAAATATTATTCCTATTAAACATCTAATAGTTTTAGCAAATTATTTTAATGTTTCAATTGATTATTTATTAGGATTAACAAACACAATAACTAAAATTGAAAAAGACATTAATTTAAATAAATGCTCAATTAGATTAAAAGAATTTCGCAAATCACACAAACTAACTCAAACAAAATTAGCAGATTTTTTAAAAATTGATCAACCAACTTGGTCCATCTACGAAAAAGGAAAAAGTCTTATTGGTACACCTTTCTTATATATGATTTGTGAAAAATACAACATCTCCGCCGACTATCTTCTAGGTCGAACTGATACTCCTAAATATTTAAAAGCAAAATAAAAATGCTGTTATAATTGCATATACAAGATATACAATATCAGCATTATTTTTTTAAGTAAATACCTAAGGATTAATCTTGTATCCTAATTCTACTATACTAAACCTTAATCAAGTATATGAGTTATCCTAGGATATTGGCGCACACCAAGCGTGTTG
>CANPYU010000035.1 GCA_947588665.1 uncultured Bacilli bacterium
TAGTTAAAGCTTTTTTGATATAGGCAAAAAGGGCTAGTAAAAAACTTAATAAGAGGGCAATAAATAAATTCATAAAAATTCTCCTTTATATAAGATAGGCAATTAAAGATAAGCCTATAGGTAAGGTTAAATTATCAAAACCTTGAAAACCAGTAAATTCTAGAATACAGGCACTAGAGGCCATAGTTATATAATTTAAGATGGTATAATTTAAACTGTAATAATTATTAAATAGTATGCTAATTATAAGGGCTATTATAAAAACACAGGCGGAACCAGTATAAGTCTTTTTAGTAGAACCAATTTCTAATTTGGAATTAAAGTTCATAAAAGGGGCTAGACCATCACCTAAAGCCATAGTTAAAACTCCGATGCCATAATAGGGGAGAAAGTCTGGTTTTGAATAAGTTATGAAAGCTAAAATAGTAAAACTTAAAGCATAATAAATGGTGCCTTTTGATTTATTTTTAGTTCTTTCCATGGATTTAATTAAATCTTTTTTATAGGATAAGTAATTAATAAAAATGAATGTAAGTGGGGGAATAATTAAATGAATGGTAGTATTAAAAAAATAGACCATGATAAACCAAGAAAAGCCGACTAAAATATGGATTATTTTACGAGTAGTTTCTTCTTTATAATTAAATTTCTTTTTTAAAAGGGTTGTTCCTAAAAGAATTATTGTTAAATAAGAATAGGTTAAAATATAACCAAGAATTATTTTCATAAATGATACCTCTATAAGCATTATACCATATATTTTAAAATTTATATTTAAAAATGGTTATTATATAATTTTTTATTTTTAATTATATATATTTGCAATATAATTTTTAATTTTTTCTATTTCTAAATCAGGATTATTCCACCAATTAGAGCTCCAGATTCTATATATTTTCCAGCCCCTATTTTCCAAATATTTTTGTCTATGATAATCTCGTTCTCTTGCATACTTTGAACTATGATATAATTTTCCATCACATTCAATACCTAAAATATTATCCCCATTTTTATTTTGTATTACTAAATCAATTCTGTAGTTACCGACGTTATATTGAGTTAACACTTTATATCCTTGTTCACTTAATTTATTGTAAACTTCTTCTTCGAATTCGCTATCAAATGTGAGATTAAGATTTTCGTATTCATTTTTATCTAATAGTGACAACAGAATTTGTTGTGCTAATTCTTTATTATTTTGATCTAAAGCTTTTACATACTCTAAATATTTTTTAAATAGTTTAGGGCCATTATTTTTTGTATTATCAACAATTAACTCTTCTGGTTCTATTGAAGTAATAACATATATTTTTTCTTTTGCTCTAGATATTGCTACATTTAATCTATTTTCTCCACCATCTTGATTTAATGTTCCAAAATTAACTGCAACTTTTCCTTGTTCATTTTTAGCATAACCTATAGAAAAAATAATTATATCTCTTTCATCTCCTTGTACTGTTTCAATATTTTTTACAAAAAAGCTTATATTTTCTCCATTATATGTTCTTTTTTCTTCTATACTTATTTTATTTGCAAAATCAGGGTCTATCATTTTTTCTTTTTCAATTAATTCTTCTATTAAATTCATTTGGGAAGAATTAAATGTTATAACTCCAATTGTTTCATTATTTTGGCGTGTATTTAGTATATATTTTACTAGCTTAATTACGGTGTAGGCCTCTAATAAATTTGTTTTGTTAATCCACCTACCATTTTCAACTTTAATCCTTTCTATAGGTTTAGTATTTTTCTTATCTATTGTTGAAGAAGTTAATAATTTGCCATTATAGAATGCATAATTTGAAAATGCTATAAGCTCTTCATATTTTGATCTATAATGGTATTTTAACATGGTATGTTTGTATTTATATCTTGAAGCTTCTAATAAGCTTTCATATTCAGTAAATCCCTCATATATTTCTTCTTCATCGGTTTCATCTATAATTCTTCCAAGAAATAAACTTGATGGTTTTAACTGCTTTTGATCGCCTGAAACTACAATTTTTTTGCTACGATAGATGGCAGGTATTGATTTTTCTACATATAATTGAGAAGCTTCATCAAATATGACTAAATCAAATAAATTCTTCTCAAATGGTAAAATATCAGAAACTACTTCAGGAGTCATTAACCATATTTTAATAGAATCTAGCATTTCAAATTTATACTTATCCATAAATTTGTTAATAGCCATTTTTCTTGGTCTATTACACATTTCTTCTATTTTGTTTAATCTGTTATTTAAATTTAGATTTGATAAATTATTAAGTAAAGTATTATATGCTATTTTTCTGGTTAATTCTTTCTTTTTTATAATATTTTTGTTTATTTCATTTCTTATATTATCAAAATTGTTAATATAAATGAATATATCAGGGTTGTTTTTCTCAAAATCATTTATTTTGTTAAATAAAATATTATTATAAATTTTTTCATTAGATTCATTTAATGTAATATTAAATTTTTTTTGTATATTATTTATTAATAGTAAATATTCTTTTTCAAAATCTGTTAATTTATTAAATAGATATTTTCCAGAAATAAATTGAGGATATGAATTAACAAATTTTTGTATGTAAGCTATATTATTAATTAAATAATTAATATTTAAAGCGTGGTTTTTTATGAAATATTTTTTAATTATGCTTTTTGCTTGGATGGATAAATTTTTTTTAATAAAAATTTTTTTATATATTGGTAAATTTTCAACATAATTAATACTATTTTGAAAATTTATTAATTCATTTCTAAATTCATTTATTTCATAATTTGTTAAATTTTCTTTTATATTAGATAATTCTTTATTATTATTTATTATATTTACATAATTAATAAGTAAATTTGAAATTTGATTGTTATTAAAGAAATCTTTAATTTTTGTTAGTACAGGATATGTAATATTATTAAAATGTAATTTTATATCATTACTTATAAAGTTGGTTAGGTCTTTTTCAAATGCATTATTAAAATCTATTCTTTTGCATTTTTTATATAAATTTTCCATACTTGTACCAAAATCATTAATTTCATAAACCTTTTTAGCAATTGTTTCTAATTCTTCTGTATTTTGATTAATTTTATTTATACTTTCTTTAAGTTCATTTTCTATATTTATACTATCTTGATTTATGCTATTCAAACTATCTATGTTAGAATTTAAAGTATTAATTATTAAGTTTAATTTTTCATAAAAATCTGTTTTATTTTCTATATCATCTATTAAAATAGCAAATTTAGATAAATCACCTAGTCTTGAATAAATTACATCTAAAGCTGTTTTTTTCTCTGAAACCATTAAAACATTTTTATTTTTTAATATGTTTTGTGCTATGATGCTTGTTATAGTTTGAGATTTTCCTGTTCCGGGTGGGCCTTGAACTACTATGGCATTTGTATTATTTATTTCTTGCAATACTTTTTCTTGTGAAAAATCTAATTCATTAATATAATTAATTTCATTTTCAATTTTGTTAATTTGTTTTTCGTTCTGTTGGTCATCATAGTTAGTAATAATTTCATTTTGTGAATTGTCTACACCATATAATAATTCTTTTATTAACTTGTTCATATCATTTTTTTCTATTATTCTTTCGAAGTCCTCACACATAGATGTGGCATACATTGAAAATAATCCTAGTATCATATATTTTTTTACTTCAAATTCTCCATTTTTATAATTAGGAAAATCAGTAATTCTATTTTCTAAAAATTGCTCAATTTGACTTGGATTATATTTTATTAACAATTCATTTTCTTCATAAAACTTAAGCATATTTTCTATATATTTTTCTGAATTAAAATCATTTATAGCACTATCTGGTAATATAGTATTTTTTCCTTTAAATTTGTTGTTTGCTAAAATTAAAGTAGTATTATATAATATATCTCTTGTATTATCATTTTGTAAAATTATATTATTAATTTCTCGTATAATTTTTACAGGAAATAAAAGTAAAGGAGCTTTTACAGGAAAATCTTCATTTTCAAATTTTCCTTGAACGAATGGATAAGCAATATATAATTCGTTATTACCAGATTCTGTTATGATTTTATTTACTTGTCTAATTAATGTCATAATTCTTTTAAAGTTATTGTCATCAAGATCCATAATATTTAGTAAATTAAAAGAGCCTTCATTTTGATTTATAATAAATGATTCTAATTCTTCTATGTTATTTATTAATTTATATACGTCAATATTAGCATTTTTATTAATTTTTCCGTTATATAAAAGTTTGTTTTGTTTATTAATATTAATTAAACGATTTTCTAGCATTTTTAATAATTGTTTTTCTTCGTTACTTATTTCTATATTGTTATCAGAAGATATAAATTTTTTTATTTTCTCTATAAATAACTCTCCATAATTTTTGATAAATGATTCTCCAATACCACATATATTAGATAAATCTTCTAACTTAGTTGGTTTATATTTTACTAGTAATTTTATAGAGTCGTCAGAACATATAATAGGTATTGTATTATCAGAATGGTCATAGTTTTGATTTTGTAATTGTTTTTTTAAATTGATTAAATTTGTGTATAATTTTATATCTTCATTCATGTAAAACTCCTAAATTTTTTTAATTGATTTTAAAAAGTTATTGCTTATATTTGAATAATTTATTATGAATACTTTTTATATAACTGATTATAACAGAATTAAGATAATATTTCTATATTAATTATTATTAATTATTTTTTTTACATAATATTGATTATTTATATTTAAGATCTATTTAAATATATATTTTTGTTAATTTTATACAATTTTTATTATATCATTATTACTTTGTTTTTTTAAATAACAAAAAAGCCCATATAGGGCTTCATAAAACATTGAATTTTAACGTTTACTAAATTGTGGTGCACGACGGGCTTTTTTAAGTCCATATTTTTTACGTTCTTTAACTCTGGCATCTCTAGTTAAAAAACCATTTGCTTTTAAGACTTTACGATAAGAATCTTCTCTTGATTGGTCTGTATTAGCATCAAATTTTAATAATGCTCGAGCAATACCTAAACGAATAGCTCCTGCTTGTCCTGAATAACCGCCACCTCTTACAGTAACTTCAATATCAAAACGATTAGCATTGTCAGTTTCTACTAAAGGTTGTTTTAAATCCATGACAAGAATTTGATTAGGAAAATATTCGTTAACATCTACTCCATTTACTGTGATGTTACCAGTTCCACCTGTAAGTCTTACAGTTGCTGAACTTCTTTTACGACGACCTGTTGCGGTCCATACTTGTTTAGCCATAAATTTTTACCTCCTAATCAATATTTAGCGTGATAGGCTTTTGAGCATCATGTTTATGATTTGCATCTTTATAAACAAATAATTTTTTGCCCATTTTGTCTCCAAGCGGTCCGTTTGGAAGCATGCCTTTAACAGCTCTTTCTACCATTTCTTCAGGGTATTTTTCAATCATTGTACGAGCATTTCTTTCTCTTAATCCTCCTGGATAGCCAGAATGATTGTAATACATTTTGTCATCTAGTTTCTTACCAGTTAATTTTACTTTAGAAGCATTGATTATAATTACATAATCACCACAATCAACATGAGGAGTATAAGTTTTTTTATGTTTTCCTCTTAAGATTGTAGCAGCTTTAGTAGCTAAGCGTCCTAAAGTTTGACCTTCGGCATCAATAATATACCATTTGCGTTCAATGTTTTCTTTCGTTTGCATGAATGTCTTCATAATTATTTTCCTTCCACTTGTTTTTGTTACTTTGCCTTCCCACAGCGAGTAACTCCAACAAATAAAATGTACCATTTAAAATTATATGTAAAATATAGGTATTTGTCAAATAAAAATTGCAAATATTTTGAATTTTAGTAAAATTTTAGACTTTAGATAACTAATTTTAGTTTTTTTATAAGTTTTTATAATAAATTTTATTTAAATATAAACCATTGGGAAGGGCAGTTGTAAATTGTTTTTTGATATTAGGCTTGTCTAGTGCTTCTTTAATGTCTTTTAATGAGACACGATTAGAGGAAACATCAAGCATAGCACCTACTAGATTTCGTACCATGTAACGGTAAAAGCTTTTACCTGTAAATTTTATTTCTAAGATATTATTTTTCTTTTTAAATTCGATTGTAAATATTATACATTCATAATTATCTCTAGATCCCGCAACAAAATTGTGAAAATCATGAACACCAAGAAATAGTTTGGCACATTTTTGCATTTTCTTAACATTTAGTTTATAATTAGGTTGATAGGTATAATTTTCTAAAAAAGGATTAAATTCGCCTAAATTTATTTTATAAATATATTCTTTTTTTACAGTATTAAAGCGAGCATGAAATGTTTCTGGTACTGTGGTAACGTTTGTTATGTATATGTAAGGTTCTACTAAACTATTTAGAGCTTTCTTTAAATTTAATGCTTCAATTTTAATATCAAGATTAAAACTAGCTTTTTGGTCATATGCGTGAACCCCACGATCAGTTCTTCCAGCGCCTTTTATTTTTACTTCTTTTTTATTAATTATAGTTAGGGCTTCTTCTAATTTTTTTTGAACTGTATTGTAATCTTTTAATCTTTGGAAGCCATAAAATTTAGAACCATCATAAGAAAGGCTAATTAGATATTTCATTTTTATTCTCCTTTAGACGATAGATAGCTTTTAATAAATCATTTGTTTCTTTATAATTTTCAATAGTTAAATTTTTAGAACGCATTAAATTAATAAATTCGTCAATTGGGGAAATATTTATCTTTGGAATGATTTCATTTTTAGAATAAGTGTTAATAATTCCAGAGTTATCAACATAAAGAATTTCAGTTGCTATGTTCCAAAAGAAAGTTAAATCATTAGTATAAATAAGTATAGTTTTGTGATATTCTTCTGAAAGTTTTTTAAATAATCTTTGATAGTCTTTTTGTTCTTTGATGCTTAAGCCTTTATCAAAAAAATTTAAAGCAATTATTTCTTTATTTGATAGTAAACTTTTAGCCAAATTTATTTTTTTTATTTCAGCTTCAGACAAATCTTTAATCGTTTTAAATAAATAGGCATCATTAAGAAAGACAATTTTTAAAGCTTCACTAGCTTTTGGGCTTGCTAAATAAGAGGAAACAGTTTTTGAAAATTTGTGAAATGATACAATTGAGACATTTTCATTATTGGTAGTTAAATTAATATTTCCTAAAAGGCCATAAATAGCTTCTCTTTTTTTATTTTCCATGATTGTCATTATTTCCATAGTTCTGCCACCAGACTTTCATTAGTGAAATATATTTTATCTATTAAATTATAATATTTTAAACCAATAGATAGTTCAACAATAAAGGGAAGATTAAAGCCTAGTTTTTTAAGGTTTTTTTCTTCTTTTAGAATTTCTTCTTTTGGGCCTTCCATGATAATATTATTATTTTGTAAAACTATTAAGTAGTCTAATAATAAAGTTTCTTCTATGTCGGTTGTGTAATTTATTATTTGTTTATGATGCTCTTTTAAATAAGCGATAATATTGGTTTTAAATTCATTATCTAAATAGGTTAATACATTAAAGAAAACATAAACTTTATTTGAGTTTGTTAAACTATTTATAATGTTTATTTTTATTTTATCTATTAAAGTTAAATCTTGTTTATTTATTAAATATTCACAGTTGAAATCTTTTAATATGTGGGGAGATAGGGTTATGTTTTCTAAGGTGTCTTTGGTTAAAACGATGCAGTTATTTAGAATGTATTCTTGAGCATCTAATGTATAATTAAAATCACTGGTATATAAAATCATCGTGTTTACTTCGGGAATATCTTTGTTATTGATAGTAAATAGTTTAGGCATAGTACCACCTCTTTTATATATGATATCAAAAATTGGGTATTTTTTAAAGTATAAATTAAAAGAGCGAGGAGATGCCTCGCATGGAATTTAATCTTGCCTAAATATAAGTTAGAGCAATTTAGGCAAGTATAATTATTTTACTCAACTATGTATGGATTAGTATTACTTCCTTTTGTTCCGGTTCCTTTATTTGTGAATGATGTATCGGCTTTTAAATTTATTACTGGGCGCACACCAGTATTCGTGTTGTTCATACTGACGTAGGCACTGTTGGTGGATCCTTCCGAACTCACATAAAACACGAACGCAGAGCTGCCGTTAAAGTTAGACGGAGATATTGTCCAATAGTACTTATTTGTATATAACCAATACCCATTATTAGATGATTTAAAGAATCCTCCTGCATAGAGTACTTCATCACTTGTTATCATGGCCACTGGATTTTTTAACTTATTATTGCCTTCAATATTCACTCCATTGCTATTTTGAGTTGATGTAGCTTGAGGTCCTGTAAATAAATCTCTTTTTCGTGATGCCTCATCTGTTCCACACTTTAAGGTAGCTTTTTGAGGATTAGTAGCCTCGGTACTCCTTGATGCCCACACTCTATCGGCTCCAGCATATATTGTTACTTCTTTAGCATATCCTTTTCCGGTTCCTGTATAAGGACTTCCATGATTAGCATTTGATACTATTCGGTCACTACAAAATCCTGTATTTACATCTATGTGTTCATCTTGTAATGTTTTTAGATTTGTACTATGCTCATACCAATAATCGATTTGCATTTTTGCATCACTATCATATTTATTTTCATGGGCAGGTTTACTTCCTCCAGTATATGAATCCGTCATTCCTTCTGTTCCTTCATTACTTTGCGTTCCACTTTTTTCAGTTCCATACATATATCCTACATATTTATTATCATTATAATAATAGTTAAAATATATTGAATTAGGAAATGAACCATTATTTGGAACTGGATAATTGCTTCCACCATTTTTATATGGTGCTATCATTGTTCCATCTCCTATTGGTGATGGTGCTGTATACGAATTAGCAGCTGTTATTCCAGCATATATTAATCTTATTGTTCCATTGCCATTTATTCGAATGATTCGCCACCATATATCTTGTCCACTAGTTGTTTGTCCAAATTTGACCCAATTATCACCTGTTGTTCCTCTAAAATATCTACTTATTCCATAATCATCTTCGGTTTCACATATTAATTTACTTGTACTTTCTATTCCTGTTACATTTGCTACTCCATTTGTCTGTGATGGGCATCCAGTTTTTGATAATTCTTTTGTTAATATATCATCTTTTAAAATGTGTGATATATCAAAATATAAATAACATTTTGTTCCTTTTTTAGTTATATCTATACTAACTTTCTCGTTTTTATAAACCATATTATTTTTTAATTCTTCATTTTTATTTGGTTCAGTACAATAGCTTTTTTCTTTATTTAATTTATACCCATTTTTAGGTATTTCATTTATTGACTTATAATTACTATTTTCAGCATTACCTTCTTCTATTTGTTCATACATGGCAATTACATTTAAATCTGCTAAACTATAATTAACTTTTCCATTAACTATTTGGACACTCTTTGTTACCTGATACTTTGCTTTACTATTTGTTATATATATTATTCCTATTGTTAATATTAATACTGTTATAATTAATATTATCTTTTTATTTTTTCCTTTACTTAACTTCTCTATTCTCATTAATCATCCCTTCTTAATAATTGACTTATTATCAATCATATTAGAAATTTCTAACTTATA
>CANPYU010000036.1 GCA_947588665.1 uncultured Bacilli bacterium
AATTATTAAAAATATTAGTAATATATATCGGGTAAAAATAGGTGATATATATTATGATTGTAAACCGAGGGGTAAGTTTCGCAGTGTTGGACTTACTCCTCTTGTTGGTGATGAAGTAGAGATTGATGAAAAAAATAATTATATTTTAAATATAATGAAACGCCATAATGAACTTGATAGGCCTAAAATTAGCAATGTTGATATAGCTCTAATTGTTACCAGCCTAAAAGAACCAGATCTATCTTTAAATTTATTAGATAAAGAAATAGTAAGCATTATATTAGCTAATATAGAGCCAGTTATCTGTTTTACGAAATTAGATAAAATAAATAATGAAGAATTAAAAAAATTAAATAATTTAAGAAAATACTATGAAAAAATTGGTCTTAAAACATTTACTAATAAAGAAATATCTAATTTAACTAATTATTTAAAAAATAAATATATTGTTTTAACGGGTCAAACCGGCGCGGGTAAATCTAGTTTAATTAATAAAATAGATAACACCAAACATATTTTAGAAGGAGAGATTAGTTCGGCTCTAGGAAGAGGAAAACATACAACTCGTCATACCGAATTTCATTTATTTAAAGATTTTTATATCGCAGACACTCCAGGTTTTTCCTCTTTATCTTTAGAAAAGTATACTAACGAAGAAATAAAAAATGCTTTTTGGGAATTTGCTAATATTTCTTGTTTATATCGTAACTGTAGTCATATAAAAGAAAATGATTGTAAAATAAAAGAATTAGTAGAAAAAGGAATAATTTTAAAATCGCGATATGAAAATTATTGTAGTTTTGTAAGGAAGTGATAAATTGGAAATAGCCGTTTCTTATTTAAGTAGTTTGTATAATAATGAAAAAACAATTTTAAATATCGAAAAAACTACTGCCGATTATATTCATGTTGATTTAATGGATGGAGGATTTGTCCCTAAAAAGAACTTTGAAATTAATGAAGTCTTAAAGCTTTTAAAACATCACGAATTGCCTTTAGATATTCATTTAATGGTATTTGATCCTTTACTTTATATTGATAAATTAGCCTTATTAGAGCCTACTTATATTACATTTCATCTAGAAGCAACAAAAGATATTGTAAAGACCATTGAAGCTATTAAAAGACATAATATTAAAGTAGGACTTGCAATTAAACCCGAAACAAACATTATGGAATTAATGCCTTACTTAAGTATTATTGATTTAGTTTTAATTATGAGTGTTTCTCCGGGTGCTGGTGGTCAAAGTTTTATGCCCTCCGCCATAAATAGAGTGGAAATTTTAAAAACTTATCGTGATAATAATAATTTAAATTATAAAATTGCAATTGATGGAGGAATAAATAATGAGACTATAAAAGAAGTAAAGCCCAATATTGATATTGCTGTTTCTGGTTCTTATATTTGTATGACTAAAAATTATCAAGAAAGAATTGATCTATTAAAGGAATGATAATTAATATTATTGACTATTTATTAATTGTTTATTATAATAGTAATGCAAAACGTAATGCAAAATAATTATGTTTTGTAAGTTTCAAATTTCATACGTGGGAACTCCATTCTTTCCCACTTTTTGTTTGTTTTAATTTAATAATATAGTATAATAATTTAAAAGGAGGCATTATGATTTTAAATGTAAGTGGTAGAACAGATATTGTCGCTTTTTATTCTAAATGGTTTATAAATCGTTATGAAGAGGGCTTTGTTGATGTTAGAAATCCTTTTAATCCTAAATTAGTAAGTCGTATTAATTTTAAAAATGTCGATGCTATTATGTTTTGTACTAAAAACCCTTTACCCATTATAGATTATCTTCCCCATATTAAAAAAAGTATTATCTTTCATGTTACATTAACTCCCTATAAAAGTGATATCGAACCTAATGTCCCTAATAAAAAAGAAATAATTGAAGGAATAAAAAAATTATCTAAAATTGTCGGTATAGATAACTTATATATTAGATATGACCCTATATTTCTAAGTTCTAAATATAATATTGACTATCATATTAAAGCTTTTAAAAAAATGTGTTCTTTACTTAATGGTTATGTAAATAAAATAATAATATCATTTCTTGATGATTATAAAAATGTTCGTAAAAATGCTTCTATATTAAAATATCGCCCTCTAACTGAAGAAGATTATAAAATAATTGGCTCTAATTTTAGTCAAATTGCCTCTTTTAATAATATGACTGTTCAAACTTGTAATGAGACCCATAACTTAAATGAATATGGTTTTATTATTGGGGATTGCCTCTCTCACGAAAAAGCCTATATTTTAACGGGCAAAAAGTATCCTAATTGGCGCGCTCGCAAAGGTAGTAATTGCACCTGTGTTCAAATGGTGGATATAGGCTCTTATAATACCTGCCTTCATTTATGCAAATATTGTTATGCGAACTATGATGAAGAAAGTATAAGTAATAACTATAAGTCGCATAATCTAAACTCCTCTTTATTAATTGGTAATTTAAATAAAGATGATATTATTAAAGTTCGGGAAAAATAAGTATTTTGCTAGATTTATTAAATATGTTCTGCTATAATTATTATGCAGGGTGAAGAAGTAGTATGAAAATAAGTGAAGTAGATATAAATGAATTAAGTCCAATGATGCAACAATACGTCGAGATAAAAAATAAATATCCGGATGAATTGTTGTTTTTTCGTCTCGGCGATTTTTATGAACTTTTTTTTGAAGATGGCATTACAGCCTCCAGAGAATTAGAATTAACTCTAACTGGCAAAAATGCTGGCCTAAAAGAGCGAATTCCTATGTGTGGTGTTCCCTTCCACAGTGTTAATCCATATATCGAAAAATTAATAGATAAAGGATATAAAATAGCTATCTGTGAACAACTTGAAGACCCAAAAAGTACTAAAGGAATGGTTAAAAGGGGAGTAGTAGAAGTTATTTCTAAAGGCTCAATTGTTAATTTAGAATCATTAAATGAACATGATAATAATTATATTGCCTCTTTACTTGATTTAGAATATTTATATCTTTTAACTTATGCTGATATATCTACAGGTGAACTAAAAAGTTTAAACATAAGTCATAATAAAGATAAATTATTAAATGAAATATTACACTTAAATATTAAAGAAGTAATCTTAGAAAATAATCTTGATTCGGAACTTTTAAATATTTTAAAAAATAACTATGGTATTGAAATATCTATCTCTAGTGATTATTTAACTGAGGGCTATGACTCATTAATTGAAAGTGTAAGTGACATCCGCGTAAAACAAGGAATTAGGCACTTACTTTATTATTTAGTTGTCAAAGAATTAAAAGATTTAAGTCATATCTCTAAAGTTGAAATAGTTAATCGTAATGATTATTTAGAAATGGATATTCATACTATTCGCAATTTAGAATTAATAGAGACTTTAAGATTAAAAGAAAGAACTTACTCTCTTTTATGGTTACTTGATAAAACTAAAACCGCCATGGGTTCTCGAAAATTAAAAAATTGGTTATTAAATCCCTTAAGAGATAAAAAAGAAATTATTGCCCGTTATAATAAAATAGAAATTCTAAATAATGAATTCATTTTAAAAGATGAATTAAGAGATTTATTATATGAAATATATGATTTAGAAAGACTATGTGCCAAAGTTATCACGGGAACTCTAAATGCCAGAGATTTACTCCAAATAAAAAATTCTTTAGGTGTTTTACCTCGTGTAAAAGATATCATAAAAGATTTAAAATTCCCTTATAATATTAATACTCATGAAGATTTATATGAATTATTAGAAAAAAGTATTTATGAAAATCCTCCTTTAAGCATCAAAGAAGGCTTTATAATCAAAGATGGTTATAATAAAGAATTAGACGAATTAAAAAGTATTAGAAGTGGAGGAAAAGATTTTATCGCTGAATTTGAAACTAAAATTAAAGAAGAAACTGGTCTTAAAAATTTAAAAATAGGCTTTAATCGTGTTTTTGGTTATTATATTGAAGTATCTAAAAGTGAAGCTAAAAAAGTAAGTGAAGAATTAGGCTGGGAACGTAGGCAAACTTTAACTAACTGTGAACGTTTTATCTCTCCTGAGTTAAAAGAAAAAGAATCTTTAATATTAAATGCCGAAGAAAAAATCTTTGAATTAGAATATAATTTATTTTGTGAAATAAGAGATATTATTAAAAAAGATATTTTAAATTTAAAAGAAACAGCCGAGATTATTAGTGAACTAGATGCTTTATGTTCGCTTGCAGTTTGTGCTGATGCCTATAATTTAGTTAAACCTACTTTAAATGAAGAAAATAAAATTGAAATAATTGATGGTAGGCACCCAGTAATTGAAGAAACATTAAAAGTTCCTTTTGTTCCCAATGATATAGTGATGGATAATACCACGGATATATTGCTTATTACTGGACCTAACATGAGTGGTAAATCAACTTATATGCGCGAATGTGCTATTATTATGATTATGGCTCAAATGGGCTCTTATGTCCCCGCCAGAAAAGCAAATCTTCCTATTATAGATAAAATATTTACGCGTATTGGGGCATCCGATGATTTAGTAAGTGGTGAGTCAACTTTTATGGTTGAAATGAAAGAAGCCCGAAATGCGATAAGTAATGCGACTAAAAATAGTTTAATAATATTTGATGAACTAGGAAGGGGAACTGCTACTTATGATGGTATCAGTCTTGCGCAAGCGATACTTGAATATGTTGCTAAAAACATTAAATGCAAAACTTTATTTTCTACCCATTATCATGAACTTACAACTTTAGATAAAGAATTTACTAATATTAAAAATGTTCATGTCGCCGCGAAAGAAGAGGGAAGCATGATTACTTTCTTACATAAAGTTGAAAAAGGACCAGCCGATAAAAGTTATGGTATTCATGTTGCCAGACTTGCTTTAATGCCTCAAGACTTACTTGATAGAGCTCAAGAAATACTAAATAGTTATGAAAATACGAGCAAAAAACTAACTCCTAAAGATAATAATATTCAACTAGCCATGAACTTTGATACTAAAGAAGAAACAGATATTTTAAGAGAACAACTAAAAAAGTATGACCCTCTCCACATGACTCCCATGGAAGCCATCAATGCTTTATTTGAATTAAAAGAATTAGAAAGGAAATAATTAAGAGGTTAATAAGAAAAACAACAAATTTTGTGGAAAAAGCTTTCTAAAACATTCTTTTTAATCCTAAAATAACTTCCAATTAGGAAGTTTTATTTTACTTTTGTTAAGGATTTAAAAATATAATTATTATTAACTTTTTCAAAGGTATATTTATAAGTTGTCGCATTATCTAAATAATTGTTAATATCAATATTTTTATTACCATCTAATTTTTCAATTACTTTTTTATCTATATTATTATTATAAATTGTAATAGTATCAAAGTTTTGGGACCATTCTGCAAAAATAAGTTTCTCGTATATTTCTAGTGTTTTATCTAATTCTTTAGTAGTAATAACTTTACGATATAGCTTATGAAACATGTCTCCATCACAGCCATGAATAGCAATATATTCCTTTTTTGCTTCATCAAACTCAAAGCTACAGTAATTTTCTTTATAGATATAGGTATTTTGATGATTAAATTTAATATCAGCACCAAATATTTCTTTAATACTTTCATTTACATCTTCTTCTTTGATAACTTCAACATTATTATTTTTATCAATATAATTGTTTAAACCAACGGCGATAATATAATTATTATCAAAGGAATTATTATTTGTATATAGATATTTTAATAAAGCATAATCTTCACTGGGATTTACTTTTTGATATAATTTTTCTTCTAAAGATAAATTGTTAGTATCTTTTATACTAAATTCAGTATATACATATCTATCTTCCAAATACTCACCATTTTTCTTAGGAGAACCAGTTTTTACAATTCTGTATTTACCTGGATTTAATTCTCCATAATAATTTTCCCATTTCAAATCAAAACTTAATTCATTATTTTCTCCAACTGATAAACCCTCCAAAGTAAAAATCATATCTATTTTAGATTTTAATGCCTCCCATTTACCATCATTGTACTTTTCAAGATGATAAGCTCTACCAAATAGACATTTTTCTTCATTTAAATCCTTAATAATAATTGTTGCTCCTTTATTCGTTAAAGTGCCTTCTTTAATAATCATGGTAACATTTTCTAAAGTTCTTCTTACTTCTAATATTTTATTAGTATGAGGGTCTTTAAATATTAAATATACACCTACTAATAATACAATTATAATTATACTTAAAAATATCTTTTTCTTCATAAATCCTCCCTAAACTAATCATATTGTATCATGCTTTTTATTTAGGGTAAATTAATTTTAAAAAATTTTTCTTTTTTCATTGTTAAAAAATAAATATTATGCTACTATGTAATAGATGAAGGGACATACATAAAATAAAAACGGAACATTCAATTATTCCATGTTGAGTGGTGCCATTTAGACATCATCTATTCATGTAGGTGTTTATTTTATATTAATACTATAAAAAGCAAAAATAATAAAAGGAAAATAATTATGATTAAAGATATAACTAAAAAATCCTTTTTAAACATCCCTTCAATTATAAGTTTACAAAATACCTATTCCTATAGGTGTTTTTCTTTTATTCTAATCCCTAAAATTCGACAAATTTTAACAAAAATTAATCTTTAAATTGAATTATTAATAAATATAAGATATAATTAAAAAAGGTGATTTGTATGGCATTAACAAGAAGTGAATTAAGAGAAAAAATTATGATAATTTTATATCAATATGATTTAATGAATAGTAATAAAGTAAAATGTAATATTGAAGATATTATGAAAGATAATATGGATATAGAAAATGATTTTGTTAAAGATATGGTTTATGGAGTAATTACTTATAAAGATGAACTAGATAAAATTGCTAATGAAAAAATGATTGATTGGGATATAAATCGGATAGATAAAACAGGGGCGGCTATTCTTCGCTTAGCAATCTATGAACTTAAATACACGGATACTCCTCATGTAGTTATTATTAATGAAGCCATTGAACTTGCTAAAAAATATAGTGATGATGCTGTAAGAAAAATCATTAATGCAGTTTTAGATAAAATAATAAAAGAATAAATGTAAAGGATTTGATTATATGGAAGGAAACAAATATCTTAAAATAAGTGATTTAAATACTTATATTAAAACAATGTTTGATGATAATCCTTATTTAAAAAAAGTTTATTTAAGAGGCGAAATATCCAATTTTAAAAATCATACGCGTGGTCATCTATATTTTACTTTAAAAGATGATAGCTCAAGAATTAGTGCCGTTATGTTTTATTCTAGCGCGGTAAATATTACATTTGCTCCTGAAGATGGCATGAATGTGTTAGTAGAAGGACGAATTTCTTGTTATCCCGCGCAAGGAACATATCAAATATATGTTGATAAAATGGAACCTGATGGTTTAGGCAATTTATACTTAGAATTTGAAAAATTAAAAGCTAAACTAGCTCATGAGGGATTATTTAATGAGAATTATAAAAAACCTATACCAAAAATTCCTAAAAGAATCGGTATTATTACGGCTCCCACTGGGGCAGCTATAAGAGATATTTTATCGACGATAAAAAGAAGATTTCCCATTGCGGAGACCATTTTATTCCCGGCTTTAGTTCAAGGATCTAGTGCAGCTCCTGATATTGTAAGACAAATTAAAGAAGCTGATAATGGAAGTTATAATTTAGACGTTTTAATCATTGGCCGTGGGGGAGGCTCTATTGAAGATTTATGGGCATTTAATGAAGAAATAGTGGCTCGTGCTATCTTTGAAGCCCGCGTACCTATTATAAGTGCTGTAGGCCATGAAATAGATTTCACTATTGCCGATTTTGTTGCCGATATGCGTGCCCCAACTCCCACTGGTGCTGCCGAAATGGCTGTTCCCACTATTAGTGAAATAAATAATACAATTAATTCATATGAAATAAGATTAAATGAATTTATGACGAATCTTATTCATAAAAGTAAATTAAGATTAGATAATATAACGAATTCTTATATATTAAAAAATCCTTTATCTTTATATGAATTAAAAGAACAAAGATTGGATAATTATATAGATACTTTAAATAATTATATAACTAAAAAATTAGATAATTATAATTTAATTTTAACTAATTTAAAAAATTCTTATGTTTTAAAAAATCCTTTAAGCTTATTTAATTTAAAACAAGAAAAATTAATATATAATGAAAAAAACTTATATAATAATGTTAATAATATAATTTTAAAAAAAGAACATAATTATCAAATATTAATCAATACTTTGAAATTAGTTAATCCTTTAGGAATATTAGAAAAAGGCTATTCTTTAGTTACTAAAGATGATATTTTAATTAAGGATAGTAAAAACTTAAAAGAAAATGATATTATTAATATTAGATTACATAAAGGTAATGTTAAAGCAAAAGTAAAAGAAATATAGATAGGAGTGTATTTATGGAAAAATCATTTGAAGATGCTTTAAAAGAATTAGAAGTTATAGTAAAAGAATTAGAAAGTGGAAATGTTGAATTAGATGGAGCAATAGATAAATATACCGAAGCAATGAAATTAGCTAAATATTGCAGTGAAAAATTAAATAGTGCTACGGAAAAAGTTAATAAAATACTAACAGAAAATAAAGAATTAATCGATTTTGAAGTAAGTGAATAGGAGGCAATTATGAGTGAAATAAAAGACATAACTAAAAGAGATGTTGACTTTGCAAAATGGTATACAGATGTAGTTACTAAATCTGGTTTAGTTGATTATTCTAGTGTTAAAGGCAGTATGATCATTTGCCCTTATGGTTACGCAATATGGGAGTCTATGCAACATGTATTAGATAAAATGTTTAAAGAAACAGGCCACGAAAACGTTCAAATGCCCCTCTTTATTCCTGAAAGTTTACTTAATATTGAAAAAGATCATGTTCAAGGTTTTGCGCCCGAAGTTGCTTGGGTAACTTATGGTGGTAAAGATAAATTAGATGAAAGATTATGTGTTAGACCCACTAGTGAGGTTTTATTCTGCGATTATTACAAAAAAATAATTAAGTCATACCGTGATTTACCTAAACTTTATAATCAGTGGTGTACAATAGTTAGATGGGAAAAAACAACAAGACCTTTTTTAAGGAGTAGAGAAATATTATGGCAAGAAGGACATACAATGCATGCTACTAAAGAAGAAGCTCTAGAAGAAACTTTAAAAATGTTACATATATATGAAAAGTTTCAACGAGAATATTTAGCTATCCCGGTAATTGTTGGCAAAAAAACCGAGAAAGAAAAATTTGCTGGCGCGGAGGCTTCATATTCCCTTGAAGCTATGATGTATGATGGTGTAGCTCTTCAAAATGGTACCAGCCATTATTTTGGCCAAGGTTTTGCTAAAGCTTTTGGCATTCAATTTTTAAATAAAGATAATGAACTTGCTACTCCCTATCAAACAAGTTGGGGGGTAACTACGAGAATGATTGGGGCTTTAATCATGGTTCATGGCGATGATCGAGGTTTAGTAATT
>CANPYU010000037.1 GCA_947588665.1 uncultured Bacilli bacterium
CTACATAGGGATTAGATGTTGTTCCGCTTCCTGATATTTTTAAACCGGCTTTTAAGTTTATTACTGGACGGATACCATACATATCACTAACGGAATTAAAATCAGGATAGCCATCACCATTAACAAAGAATATTTGAGCAAAACCGCTTAAAAAATAAATAGGAGACATTGTCCAATATGCTTGGCCTGTATATAAATAAAATAATTTATTTGCTATACCATTTGCTCCTCCTGCAAATGTTACTTCATCAGCGGTAATTAAACCTACTGGATATTCTAATTGTTTATTTCCTTTAATAGAATTATTTACTGTAAATACATCATCACTTATCAAACAGGTAAATACTGGTTTCGCAGGATTATTAGTAGCTACGGGATGTGATTCAGGCCTATTTCTATAAAATGGGCCAAAATACTGTGTACTATCTCCATAGCCTAATGCTGCTCCACTATCTAATGTACTTCCAATATATGCTGTTCTTTCATTACAAAAACCTGTTTCTGTATCTAATTGAGATAGTTCATCCAACATATTATTTTGAAACCATTTTTCTAGTTGCTGTAATGCATTACTTTTATTAGTAACTCCGCGCTGATTGTTTAATGAATATTTAAATCCAATATATTCTGCTTGATTAAAGTTATCATTATATGTGTAATTTTTAGCTGTTTCATTAGTTTCATTTGTTATATTTGTTTGGACACCTTGAGACGTATACCCATCATCGTTTGTTATAATATTTCCAGAGCCTACATATATCATTCTTATTGAGCCATTACCATTTATTCGGATGATACGCCAGTACATGTCTTTTTGGTTTTTATTTTTTCCAAATTTGATCCAATTATCTTTTACTTTCCCTCGAAAATAATAAGTTGGTCCATAATCATCTTCATCACTAAATAATACTGAATATTGATTTTTACTATCTAAATGCTCTTGATTATCTATCCCTGTAAATCCTCCTTTAGTTCCCTCCTGTGTTTCTCTTCCTAATGCTGTTAAAGTCTTTTTTGACGGCATTATTTCAAAATATAAATAACAGCTTGTATTATCACTTGTTAAATTACTTAATTTTAATTTATTATTACTCCATGTTGGTATTGTTCCATTATTACATTTACTTTTTTCTGTATTAAGTATATAACCACTCTGAGGTATATTATCCTGTTCTTCATAACTTCCATCTTCTTTTTCAATCATAATAGCTATGCTATTATTATTTTTTATCTCTTCTTTTGTTAAATAAATATTATTATTTTCTTCTCTCCCAAATAATAAAACTACACCAAAAACACCTAGTATTTCTATTACTAATACACTTAATATTATTACTCTTTTATTCTTTTTCATTTTTGTTCCTTATCTATTCGTAATATGTTACGACTTTCATTAATATTATACCCGTAATATGTTACGATGTCAACAGGTGATTTAATGAAAATAGATGCAAAAGAATATAAGGCTAATGATATTCTAAAATTTATAAGGCAAAGTTTAAATTTGACTCAAGAGGATTTTGCTAAAAAAATTAATGTTAGTAAAAGTTCGATAGAAAAATATGAATATGGTACAGTTAATTATACTTTTGAAACCTTAATTAATATTGCTAAAGAATTTAATTTAAATATTATTATTGAATCAGGAAAAAAATAAAAATTAAATTTTTTTAGAAAATAAAAACATTTTAACCAAAAGGTTAAAATATTAATTATATAAATTTATGCGACGGGCAATAATTCGTCTTTCTTTTTTGGTATCGACAACTCTTTTAGTTATAGATACATAGGCATGTTTATTAAATGTTTCATAAATACTACAAGCTTTATCAACTAAACTTACGATTAAGCTTTCTTTATATTTTGGAGGATAAAAAGTTAAAGGAAACATGTGTTTTTCAATAATATCTTCCTCTATATGATTTATTTTAAAATCTTTTCGAGCATTAAAGAGCGCTATACGAGGATGAATGCGACCATGAAAGCCTTCATTTCTTGTAGGTTTATATTTAGCATGCCAATCATATAAAAAATAATCATGAAGGAGTGCACCCCTAATTAATTCTTTTTCATGGATATTTAATTTTAGTAATTTACATAAGCGATAACTAAAATAAGCGACTGCGATAGAATGTAATAGACAGGTTGTTGTTCCATGTTGGATATATCTATTCATTTTTAAAAATTTCTTTTTTTGCATTACTTCTTCTAAATAACTTTTAAAAATTAAATCTTCAACTTGTTTGTTTCTTAATTTCATTTTTATATACTCCTATTTTAATTATATTATAAAAATTATTAAATACCAAGATAAAATTTTAATACAGACTTATTTGGTTCTTTATTTGACAAGATATTTACATTTTTCTGGCTCTTTTTAGGTTTTCTTCTTGATAGAATGCTAATTTAGTTAATTTTTCAGGGGTAAATAAATGTTCTAATTTATATTTGAAGATAAAATTAATTGCTTGTAAATAGTTATTATAACCTAATAGATATAATTTATTAATAATATTTAGATAGTATATAGTATTATGTTCTTTTAGTATTTTATCAAGTGTATAAGATAAGAATCGACCTTCTAAATGACCTATTAAATCTACATTTATAAGTAAATTATTATTTAATAAAACTTTATCTATTAGTTTATAAGTAGCATTACAATTAGTAGTTGAGGCAAGAGTTACAAAATATTTAAATGGAGTTTTAGGTGTTTCTAAATAATTTAGGCATATTTCATTTTGTTTTGTTTCATTTAATTCATTCATTAGTTCTTTGATAATTTGAGGAATATTTAAGTTTATTAAACTATAAATAATTAAATCAAGTTTAGGGTAGCTTTTATTAATTTTATAAAGAGTAAATAAATGGTTGCTTTGTAATTCAGGGTCTTTTATATCTGTAGTAGTAATAATCTCAACTAAATAATCGTATATTTCTTTATTTACAATATTTTTTTTATTAGTAAATTTTGAAGCAATTTTTTTAATATTTTCATTTGAAGGTTTAGTTAAATAATAATTTTTTAAAAATGTAAGTTTATAGGGAGCTTTAATTAAATAATCATAAATATATTTGCTTTCACTATTAATAATTTTATTTTCAAGTTTGTTATCATAAAATCCTTTTAAGGGAGCGATAGATGTCGTAATATAATTTACTTCGTTATTTAATAAAAAATTTTTAATTAAATTGATTTCTTTAGTATAATTATTGGGATTAGCAGCAATAAAACGAGCAAGATGTAAAATTAAATTTTTGCGATCATCATTTAAGGCTAAACTCATAAAATCAGAGAGATATTTAAGAAAAATATCAGGGTTTATTTGGTTGATTAAAATATGAGGAAGTATTTCTTTAATATTAATATTTTTACTATATAATAGTAAATGAGATAAAAGTAAGCTGTGTTCTTGATTTTTTAGAGCTAACTTTATTAAAGCACTCTCTTCTTTGTAAGTTAGACAGTCATAAATTTCAGGACCAACACTAAAAATTAAATCATTTATTTGAGAAATTGAATCTTTTTTCAAGTAATTATTTAATAAATATTGATATTTAATTTTCATTAGTTTATTCATGTTACACCTCTTATTTTTTGATTTAAAAAGAATGATTACTCATTCTATTTTGCTTGAAAAAATTCTTTAGTATTAAAATAATATTCTACACCACTTATTACTGATAAAATAGTTGCGATTAAGATTAAGGCATATCCAACATTGATACCAATAAATTCAAAAGGTAAATTATAAAACATAGTTAAGGCCATGCCAATCATCATACACATGGTTTTGGCTTTACCAGTAAAAGATGCGGCAACTACTTTGCCTTTATTACCACTGGCCATTTTAAAAGAATCAACAAAGATATCTCTTGTAATAATAATTACCGGAACAGCAATACTGATAAAGCCATCATAAGCTAGAATAATTAATAGGCCATTTACTAAAACTTTATCAGCGATGGCATCCATTACTTTGCCAAAATCAGTTACTAAATTTCTTTTACGAGCTATTTTGCCATCAAAAAAATCAGTAATCGCGGCGAGAACAAATAATATACCGGCAATAATATATTTGCTATTAATTGATATACGACCGGCAATTTGATATTCGGGAAAATTAATTCCTAAATTATACCAGGGAATCATTAACATAATTAATATTATAATTGCAGTAATAATTCTTCCTAAAGTTAATTTATTAGGTAAATTCATAAAACACTTCCTATCCTTCAAAATCAACATAGCTGATAACATTTGCAGTATGGTTATCAATAGTTATTTGTTTAATACTCCATATAATGGCTAAAATAACTAGTATGCAAATAATTAAATATACTATATAGTAATACTTAGAACTAAATTTACGAGATTTTCTTGTATATGGGCTTGCTACTTTACTAGCTTCATCTTTAGCTTCTTTAGTTGCTTGACGTTCGATTTCTTTTAAAGGTATTTTTGAGGTATATTCAAACATATATTCATTAAAGTTGTCTATCAGCTTATCACTATCTAAACCTAAATATTTTGCATAGTTTGTTAGATAGCTTTTTAGTTCTAGTATGTCTTTAAAACAGCCTATTTTCCCCTCTTCAATATTTAAAAGAAACTCTGCTTTAATGTCTAGGTCCGAGGAAGCTTCATCAATGCTAACGCCTGATGATTCTCGTGTTTCTTTTAATAAACTACCTATACTGTCCAAGTTTAACACTCCTTTATTATAAATTAAATAATATTCATAAGCCATGTTCTGTACCCTTTTGGGGCGACAAATATTTATCTACTAGCACGCTAGTCCCTTACGCCATTTGTTTCTTTTGTAAGAGCTCTCCTACCATAATTTGGATTTCTCACTCGTGGGGTTTACCGCGTTCCACTTCCTCTGTTTCCAGATTCTTCGTCACTATGGCACTTTATGAGTACTTAATCCATGAGATTATTTTAGGATTGTTCCTCGCCGTTAGAATTATCTACTTTAGGTTATTTTTTCCCTAAACACGAACGTTAAAGTCATCACAGACTTTGTGAGCATGGACTTTCCTCTACATAATACTTATGCAGCATTTGTCACGATATTATTCATATTTGCCAAAGACAACTTTTTCTAGTTGACTAATTCTTTTTAATAAATCGACATTAGAAACAGTGGTTGTAGCAGTGGAATTTGCTTCACTTGCAACTAATTGTTCTCTTAAATTTCTAATCTCGGCTTTTAGTTTAGCATTATCATCGGTTAAATCTTTAATTTCCTTTTCATTCCTTTTAATAATATTGATAAATTCCGTATAATCGCGTATAACCATGTCTAAGTATTTATCAACTTCTTGTGGTCGATATCCTCTGGCATCAATTTTAAACTCTTTATCAAGTATTTCTTGAGGAGTTAAATAAATCTTGTCGTTATACATCTAATCACTTCCTTTACAGATAATATTATATAATTTTTTGGGGTATTTTGTCAACAGCTGGAAAGGTTTTATGTAAAGTTTAGTTTTGGTTAGAAGAAATATTTTTTAAAGTATAATAAGCATCAAATTTAAAAATTATTTGATCTAATTCTTTTAGAAGATCATTGATTAATAATTCATTTTTCATATAATCACCAGATATATAATAACAAATTTATCTTTAAATTGCATTAAACTTCCCTTTATTCGACAAAACATGTCAAAAAATATGCGTAAAACTTCAGTAAAAGGGTAATCCATTGGTAGCTATTTCTTTATTTATGTAGTATAATGTTGGTGGGTGAGTAATTGTGAATTATCCAGGAAATATTAAAAAGAATTTTAAAAATAACAATGTTAATTATCGTAATAGAGGAATGGATTTAGAAGCATTAATAAATGATGCTTGTAAATATTACTTAGAAAAAGATATTGCAGTTATATATAAAAAACCGACGCCCATTGGAATAGTTGAAGTTGATTACAGCAAGATGCTTATTAAAAAAGCTTATTTTAAAGAAGCTTCAACTTTAGATTATAATGGATTATATAAAGGAAAATATGTTGAATTTGATGCCAAAGAAAGTAAAAATAAGACTTCTTTTCCTTTAGGAAATATTCATGAACATCAAATAAAGCATATTAGAAACATTATACGACATGGAGGAATTGCTTTTTTAATAATAAGTATGAATGATAATTTTTATTTATTTAAAGGAGAAGATTTATTAGATTTTATAGATACCCAAGAAAGAAAAAGTATTCCTTTTAATATAATTGATAGTAAAGGAATTAAATTAGTTTATAATTATAATATTGGTATTAATTATATCGATGGAATAAATATAGCTTATAAGGAGTTGATAGAAAATGAAAGTACCAAAAATTAAAAAAGAAAAGAAAGAAAAGGTAAAAAAGAAAAGAAAGTTTAGTATTAAAAATACAATATTAATATTAGTTATTAGTTCAGGCATTATGGTAGCATCGATAGTTTTAGCTTTTGTACTATATGTTATTGTAACATCTCCAGATTTTGTACCACAAGAATTATACAGTAAGCAATCAACATCTATTTATGCTAAAGATGGAACAACAGAGATTGCTAGAGTGGGACATGATGATATTGAACTTATTACTTATAATGATTTACCAGAAGTTGTCGTTGATGCTTTAATAGCAACAGAAGATTCAAGATTCTTTCAACATAATGGATTTGATGCAGCAAGATTTTTTAAAGCTTCTTTAGGACAAATCGCGGGACAAAATGCGGGTGGTGCTTCTACCCTTTCCATGCAGGTTATTAAAAATAAATTTTCAACTAAAGAAACTGAAGGAATTAAAGGTATTATAAGAAAATTTTCTGATATTTATATGTCAGTATTTAAATTAGAAGCAGTATATACTAAAGAAGAAATTATTGAGTTTTATTTAAATAGTCAATGGTTGGGGCAAGGCACTAGTTATTATAATGGTTCTATTACAGGTATTGAACAAGGATGTCAATATTATTTTGGAAAATCAGTATCAGATCTTACTTTACCAGAAGCTAGTTTAATCGTCGGAATGTTTAATAACCCTTCTTATTATAATCCTTATACTAATCCAGAAGGGGCTAGTGAAAGAAGAAGTGTTGTATTAAATTTAATGGTTAGACATGGATATATAACTAAAGAAGATAAGGATTTTGCCGAAAGTATTGATGTTCAAAGTCTGCTTGTTGATCATAGCAATGAAGAAACTGGTAAATATCAGGCATTTATCGATTATGTTATGTCAGAAGTAGAAAGAGAAACGGGAGATAATCCTAGACAAGTGCCGATGGACATATATACAACTCTAGATACAAATATTCAAGATGTTTTAGATGATTTTGCGGATGGAAAGTTATGGAAATTTCCAGATGAAACTGTGCAATTTGGGATGGCTGTTACAAGTACAGAAGACGGATCGGTGTTAGCTTTATCACCAGGAAGAAATTATGTGCCAACAGGAACATTAAGGGCTGTAAGTAGTGATCGTTATACGACTGGAATTAAAAGACAACCGGGGTCAACAGCAAAAATAATTTTTGATTATGGTCCATTTATTGAATATTTACATGGTTCAACCGGAACAATATTTATTGATAGACCTTGGACTTACAGTAATGGCACTAGTGTTCGTAATTACGATTATGGTTTTGCGGGACCTATTACAATGCGAGAAGCTTTAGTTGATTCGAGAAATATTCCGGCAGTTCAAGCATTTCAAATGGTTGCTGAACAAGTAGGAGCTGATAAAATTGCAGACTTTGCTCATAATTTAGGAATTAATTATGGTAAAGATTTATATGAATCAATTGCAATTGGAGGGGTAAACTGTGCTGATCCTCTTACTATGTCGGCTGCTTATGCGGCATTTGGTCGGGGTGGCGAATATATTGAACCTTATACATTTACTAAAATAGTTTATTTAGAAAATGATACGGAATATACTCATTCAGTGGAAAGAAAAAGAGTCATGAGTGAACAAACAGCTTATTTAATAACAGATATGTTAGTTACGGCTGGTAGTCGAGGTGTTGGTGGTAACTTCTCTATAAGTGGGACTCAAATCGCGGCCAAAGGTGGGACGACAACCGTTGATCAAAAGACAGCAGATGAATTAGGTGTTAAAACAGATGCTACTCCAGATCACTGGAATATAACATATTCACCTGATTATTCTATCGCCTTATGGTATGGTTACGATAGCTTAGGACCTGGTAAACCATATCTTACAAGTGCAACCGGTAACCCAGCTCGTCTAAATATTATGAAAGCGGTAGCGCCTAAAATATACAAGAAAAATTCAAAGTTTAGTAAACCCTCGGGAGTGACCTCTGTCACGATAGAAACCGAAACATATCCAACAAAACTAGCAAGCGAATATACACCTAAAAACTTTAAATTAACAGAATACTATGTAAGTGGTTATGAACCTAGCGAAGTATCAACTAGATTTAGTGAGCTTAAAAATCCTACTAATGGAACTTATTCTTATAATGGTAGTTATATAACAATATCTTGGGACCCTATTGAAACACCAGATGCAATTAATCAAAGTTATATTGAAGAAATGTTTGATGATAGTTATTGGAAATTTTATAGTAAATATAAGCAGTCTTACTATGATAGTAGACTCAAATATAATAATGATAATATGGGATTAATTGGTTATAATATTTATTTAAAAGATAATTATACTGATACTCTTACGGATTTAGGATTTACAACAGAAACTAGTTTTTCATATCCCGCAAGTTATAGTACAGATGAATATACTTTTATTGTTAAATCGACATATTCATTATTTAAAGATAATATGAGTAGTGGACTAGAAATAACTTCACAGTCTAGTTATGATACTAATATTGAAGATTTAGGAGGATTTTAAAACAAGTTCAAAATTGAACTTGTTTCAGACTGTTGACAAAGTGAGTCAATAGTCTTTTATTTTATAAAAATTTTTGATATAATAAAAATGCGAGAAAAA
>CANPYU010000038.1 GCA_947588665.1 uncultured Bacilli bacterium
TCCTCCTAATTTTTGAACTTCGGCAATGGCTTGGAGAGCAATCGTGGTTTTGCCTGATGATTCAGGACCATATATTTCAATAATACGGCCTTTAGGAAAGCCTCCAACTCCTAAGGCAATATCTAATGCTAGAGAACCACTTGAAGTAACATCTATTTTAGTATGTTCATCACTTCCTAATTTCATAATAGCCCCAGCGCCAAATTGTTTTTCAATATCGGCAAGTACTTGTTCTAACGCTTTATCTTTATTCTTTTCTTCTTGTATTTGTTTCATATTTATTTCCTTTCCATTAGTGCATCTTAAATTTATCATAAAAAATTTAATTTGTCAACACGTTTTCGAACAAATGTATACATAATGTGATTTTTAAATTAAAATTAACCATTAATAATAAATAAATGGCTTATTAAAATAAGTTTATTTTGAGACTTTTGATACTATTTTTGCATATAATTTATTTGACATATTAAAAAAAATGTGTATAATTATTAATACAAGTACATGGCAGTGTTACTTCTATTATAATGTGTTTACTACCTATTTGGTATAAAAGTACTTTGGACTGCCCTAAGGAAATTATTTAAGTAAACTCCCTATAAGATGATTTAACAATTCCTTTGTATTTAGATTAATAGAAAGGAGAAATTGAAAATGGCAAGATATACAGGACCTGCTTATCGTAAATCTAGAAGACTTAATTTTTCTACTTTGGAAAATGGTAAAGATTTAGCACGTCGTCCATATGCACCAGGACAACATGGTAATGATCGAAGAAAAAAATTAAGTGAATATGGAGTACAATTACAAGAAAAACAAAAAGTTAGAATTATGTATGGCTTAAACGAAAAGCAATTTAGAAGATTATTCGAAAAAGCTTCTAAAATTAAAGGGGTAACTGGAGAAAACTTACTTAGATTATTAGAGTCTCGTTTAGATAATTTAGTTTATAGAATGGGCCTTGCTAATACTAGACGTGGAGCTAGACAAGTAGTTAATCATGGACACATTACGGTTAATGGCGTAAAAGTTAATATTCCTTCTTATTCTTGTAAACCAGGAGATGTTATTGCAGTAAAAGAAAATTCTTTAGATCATCCGGCAATTAAAGCTGCAATGGAAGCGAGAACTAGTCTACCAGCTTATGTAACTTTTGATAAAAATAAGATGACTGGAACTTATGTAAGACTTCCAGAAAGAAGCGAATTAAATGCAGAAATTAATGAATCATTAATCGTTGAATTCTATAATCGTTAAGATTAAACTGTTTCAGAAATTGAAGCAGTTTTTTTGTGGACATTTAAAAAAATAAACTATTAGAAGTTTATTCTTTAAACATTTTGACAATAGTCATTTCTTTTGTATTTATCTTATCTATAACATTTTTAATATCTTCAATAGTAATACTTTCATATATTTCTTTTAAATTATCTATTATATATCCGTAATAAATAATATAATTTTGAAGAATATTGTTAACATTCTCAGTTGATTCATAACTTGTTACTAGATTGGCTATAGAAGAGTTTATTTTTCTTTTTAAATCTTCTTCATCTATCGTTAAATTATTTAATTGGTCAATTATACGTTTAATACTTTCATCTAAATATTTACTTTCTAAAGTTATATCAATAATTACATGATCATTTTGAATTATTCGGCTAGCATTTAAATAAGTGATTAGACCTTCTTTTAATAGTTCTTCTTTAATATCAGAAGTATCTCCTAAATTACTAGCAAGAATTATGCTCATAATAATATTTAGTTTGACATCATCAATATCTTTAAATTGTTTTTTATCTAGTTTTAAACCAATTTTAGCTTTGGGTACTTCAACATTAGCATTAATAATTTGTTCTTTTTTGGCAACTTGATGAGGTTCTTTAATTTTAATAAAAGTGGGATTTAAATAGGGACCAATATCTTTTTTAGCTAGGTTGTCATTAACTGTTTTTTCTATTTCATAAGGATTAACATTACCTGTAACGATTAAAAACATGTTTTCTGGATGATAAAAGGCTTGATATATTAATTCTATATCTTTTAAGTCTATATCTTTAATATCATCAATTTCACCAGTAATTAAATTTTTAAATTTTTCTTTTTGATACATACATTTATTAAATTCATTATATAATCTATTAAATGGTTGATCTTTTCCCATGTTTATTTCTGATGATATTATACCTTTTTCTTTTTTAATGCTTTCTTTTGTAAAATATGGATTGTAAACATAATCTAATAAATTATTTAAATTAGTAATTATTTTATTAGTACCATAAACCAAATAACTTGTAAATTTATAAGTTGTAAAAGCGTTAATATCACTACCTAAAGGATCAAATAAATCACTCGCGGTATGATCTTTATCAATATTAAACTTGATATGTTCCATAAAATGAGCTATGCCATTTGGGACTTTATATTTTTTGTTTTTGATTTGAAATTCAGTATTTATAGAACCATATTTAACATTTAAAGATAGATAAAAACTTTTGGCATATTCATTTTTCCAAATATAGATTGGTAAATTATCCTTACTTAGAGTATAGTATATTTCTTCATCTATTCCTTTAAGTTTAATTATTTCCATTAGAATCATCCCCTTCTAATATAAACTCTATATTAGGCTTTATTTTATTAGCAACTTTTATAATTTCTTCTTTAGTTATTGATTTAATTAAGTTAATTCTTTCTTCAATAAGTGGTAGATCATCTATAACATGAAAAATATAATTGTTGATAATACCTGCTGGACTATCTAAAGCTAAGTTAAGAGAAAAAATAAAGTTTTCTTTGGCATTATTAATTTCTTCTTCACTAAATTTACCTTCGCTCATTTCTTTCATAGCCTGAGAAATAAGATGACTCGCTTTTTTGATATCTTTTTTATTAATGGATGTTTCGATCATAAGTAAATTATCATATTTTAAATACATGCTTTTAATACCATAACATAGGCTATTTCTTTCTCTTAATAATTGATATAATTTAGTGTTTAGTCCTCCTCCTCCAAGAAGGTAATTATAAAAATAGAACGTTACTGTTTTTTCTTTTTTAGTTAAATTTTCAATGCTATATATATTTACTAAATTAGTTTCTAAAAATTGACTAGTTTCTTTATATTTTTTTAATTTAGTTGATTTGTTATCAATGTATAAATTAGTCTCTTTAGTTTTAATAACTGGATTTTTAAAATATTTATAAATTAGATTAGCTACTTTATCCATGTCTAAATTGCCAATTATAAAGATATCGCATAAATTAGTGTTAATTAAATCTGTATAAGCTTCACTTAGTTTTTTTGGACTCATTTCTTCTAATTCTTCAATAGTGCCTAAAATATTTAATTTACTAGATGTATCTTTTTCAAGTTTTTCTAAAGCTTTTTTTACTGAAACCCGACTTATATCTTCATTTATAGCAAGGATTTCATCATGGAGGCGATTTTTAACAATATTAAAATTTTTAATATCAAATTCATCAGCATTTATAAAGGGATGCATAAGCATTTCAAAGGGTAATTTTAATACTTCAGTTAAATATGTTTTATCTTTTACATAGGTAGGATTTAAAAAAGATAAGACAAAAGATGTTAGAAAAGTATCACCTATTTTATTAGTTACACCATAAAAACTTGCTTGATATAATTCTTCTAATTTTTTAACTACTTCTTTACGACTGGGATAAATAGCACTGCAGTCAGTCATAATATCACTTAACATAACTTTGGGCATCATATTATCTTTTTTTACTTCATCTTTAAATATTATTTCCATATGACAAGTTTTAAATCGATTAGTTTTTACTGTATATATGTTAAATGATGGATATTCATATTTCTTATATTCCATAACACACCTCATGTATTATTATAACACAAAATAAGACTTTTATTATCCCTTATTTGTGATTTATTTATTAATAGTCACCGGAGGATAATGATTATTAATGTAGGTTAGCCTTTCACTTATTGCCACGATGCCAATAAAAATTACTAAATACAATATTATTGCTCCTCCATAATTAATTAAAACTTTTTTCATATTTATCACTCCTTATACGAACATTATATCGCAAAAACATGTGTTCGTTCAAGAGAAAAATTAAGATTTTGACAATTATTTTTTTATTTAAATAATTTTTTTAGAAATTTAGGAAATTTTAAGTGTAAAGTCCTTTTAAAACCTTAGGAAAATTGCTATAATACTAATAATAGTAGTAAAGAAGGTACTCTGGTGGAAGTAAAAAAGATAAACAAAAAATTTGCAGAAGGTTATTCTTTTAAAAAAATATTTATTTTTTTCTTAATAGGTTGTTTAGTTGGGACTTATTATGAAGAAATTTTGCATTTTATTAAAACTCATAGTTGGGAATCTAGAGATGGTCTAATATATGGTCCTTTTAGTCCGATTTATGGACTTGGTATTTGTGTTTTTGTAGTTCTTTTGGGTAAAAATAATGATAAAAGAAGTATTTTTAAAACTTGGTTTTATAGTGCTTTAATTGGGGGATTAACTGAATACTTTACTAGTTTTATTGCAGAGTATGTATTTGGAATTAAATTTTGGGATTATTCAAATAGATTGTTAAATATTGGAGGTAGAACCACTATTCCTTATATGGTTTTTTGGGGTCTTGCTGGCTTAATTTTAATGAAAGTTATTTATCCTTTTATTTCATATTTAGTTGAGAAAATACCTGTTAAAATAGGTAATATTATTTATTATATTGTTTTTACTTTTATTTTAATAGATATAGTTATTACATATAGTGCTTTGGGAAGAATGAGACTTCGTAATAATAATATTAAAGCTTTTACAATTGTGGGTGAAATATATGATAAAATATATCCTGATGAATATTTATATAAAAAATTTCCAATTATGCGGAAATCATAAAATACAATTGTTTGACAATCATACGTTTTTGTGATATTATTTAATTGGAGGTAAAACTTATGGAAAAATTAAAACAAATTACAGAAAAACAGAATAATGTTTTAGATTTTATTAAAAAATATTCTGCTCAACATGGATATCCCCCTTCAATTAGGGAAATTGGTAAAGGGCTTGGATTATCTAGTCCCGCAACAGTACATACCCATGTGAGAAAACTAGCAAATGCTGGTTATTTGAAAATTGATAATAATAAATTTAGGGCAATGGAAATACTCGTTGATAATGAATATGAAAAAAAAGACGAAGAATTAGTTAAAGTGCCTTTACTAGGGAAAATTACGGCTGGTTCCCCAATAGAAGCTATAGAAAGGCCAAATGAATTTTTTAGTTTACCGGCTAGTATTATACCAGCGAAAGAAACTATATTTACTTTAAATGTTAGTGGAGAGTCAATGATTAATGCCGGAATATTTGATGGAGATATAGTAATTGTACAAAAACAAAATACCGCCCGCAATGGAGATATAGTGGTTGCTATGACTGATTTAAATGAAGTAACTTTAAAAACTTATTATAAAGAAAAAGATCATTTTAGGTTACAACCCGAAAATGATACAATGGCTCCTTTAATATTTAATAACATAACTATTCTTGGAAAAGCAATTGGGTTATATAGAAAATTTTAGAGAAAAGTTTCAGCTTTTCTCTATTTATTTAGTTCTTTTTTTATTTTGGTAACTAAAGAAGTAATAACAGATGCAGTTTCATTAAATAATTCTAATCTAAAAACATTTATTCCAAGGTTTTCTAACTCTTTTATATTATTTATTAAATTCACTTTTTTATTACCTATTAAGTGAGTGTAATTATCTTCAATGACGGTTATTTTATCTTTACTTTTATTTTCTAAATAATAAGCTTTATTAGGAAGTAAATTCATATTTGTTAACAATTTATATTTCATAATCATATATTCTAAAGAACCATATCCAATTATTTCAACAGGTATATCTTTGATATTATTTAAAATTTGTTTTATATTTGCAATATTTAATTCAGGACTTAAAGTAATTCTAGTTACATTTAAATCTTTTAATAATTTAATATATTCAGAATTAACAACATTTAAATAATAGTCGGTAATAACTTCATTGTTGGTAGTATATTTTAAGCTTCCAGTCTCCCCGATTAAAAGTTTCTCATGATTAAATTGGGGATAAGTTGTCATTACACGATTAAGTCTTAAATAAACATGGGAACGATTTTTATATTTTT
This sequence comes from uncultured Bacilli bacterium, assembly GCA_947588665.1. Next base: position 6,177 of record CANPYU010000038.1, read on the forward strand.
GATATAGTTTTTCATCACTTATATAAATATAATCTATTTGATTAGCTATTAAAGCTTTTATTTGTTCTTCGGTACGAGCAAGAGCACTTAATTTAATTTTTAAGGGAGTTCTATAATAATCTTTTTTAGTTCTTTTTGTTACTATTTGATTTCGTTTAATTTCGGTTCTTTTAAGAATAAGTTTAGCTATTAAATTTCTTCTTATTTCATTTAATGAGCCAATAGGTATAAAAATGTTAGAATCAATGTGGCATTTTATATCTTTTAATATAAACGGAGTATTACCTAATTTTTTTAATACTTCAATAATTCTTTCTTTAGTAATAGGCATATTAAGAGCTCTAGACACTAAATTACCAGTAAACTCTACTTCATTTAAATTATCTGAGTACTTAATTATTAGAGGTTCATTTATTTGAGCTTTTATTTCACAATTAATATTTATTTTCTTTTCAGGAATACTATTAAGAGATTCTTTGAGATTGTTATTAATAGTTAGTTTAACTATACCAAGTTTATTTAAATTAACTTTATTTTGAAGATAAACAACATCGTTTGGATTAGCTTTATTTATTAAAAGGCCTTTTTCATTATATAAAAAATTAACATACATGCCTTCATTATTAGGTAGTCTTATGGCATCGCCTTGATATAAGGATTTAGTAAGCTTTATTTTAATTTTTTTAGAATCAACTTTAATTACTTTGCCAATATCTACCCCTTCATGATTGGATGAATTTAAGCTTATAAATTCTTTATCTTTATTATTAAATAAATAACCCTTTGTAAAACCACGATTATATAAACTTTTTAAATTAAATATTTCTTCATCTGTTAATTTATAATTATTATTATCTAAAAGTTTACGATATAAATGAGTAACATAGCCAACATACTCGGGACTTTTCATTCGTCCTTCAATTTTTAAACTTACTACTTTGCTTCTTTTTATTTCTTCTATATAATCAGTAGTATTTAGTTCTTTAGGGCTTAATAAATATTTTTGTGAAATAATGGTTTCGTCAGCGGATTTTAAATTATATAATACTCGACATAGACCAGCACATTCTCCCCGATTGCCACTTCTATTTAAAAGACATGATGAAAGTAAACATTCTCCAGAGTAACTGATACATAAAGCCCCATGAATAAAAATTTCTAATTCCATATTAGTATTAAGTTTATTTATTTCTTCTAAACTTAATTCCCGCGCTAGAACTACCCTTTTTACTCCTAAAGATTCTAATAGTTTTATTTGTTCTATATTATGAGTATGAGCTTGAGTTGAGGCATGAATCTCCATTTCTGGTATATATTTTCTAACTAATTTTATTAAACCTAAATCTTGCACTATTATGGCATCAACACCAATATTATATAAAAAAGTAATATATTCTAAACAAGAATCTAATTCAATTTCGTAGATAATAGTATTTACTGTAATATATATTTTAACTCCATATAAATGACAATATTTTACCGCCTCTATTAATTCATCATTTGTAAAATTAGTGGCAAATTTGCGAGCACCAAAATTTTTACCAGCAAGATAAACTGCATCGGCACCATTTTTTATAGCAGAAATTAATGATGCCATATCTCCTGCGGGGGCTAATAATTCCTTAGTCATAACAATCACAACCTGATTTATATTTTAACATAAAATAAATAGAAAAAGCAAGTTTCTTCATTAGGCATAGTTAAGGAGGATTTTTAATTTAAATGCATAATTTGTTTTTTAGTTAAGCCGGTTACTTCAATTATATCTGTTATATCCATGTTTTTATGGAGCATTTTTTTAGCTATAGACATCTTTTCCTCTTTGGCTGTTTCAAATTTAACATCTTCTATATAATTTTCTAATCCGTGTTTGGCACTTTCCTCTAACCACTTTCTTACTACTCTAATTGAATTTTCTACTTCTTTATTATGCATCTATGTTCTTCCTTTTATTTTAATTTTAATATTTGTTTTTTGGATAGACCAGTGTATTTCATAATAGTTTCTATTAATATGTTATCTTGGAGCATTTTTTTAGCTATAGACATCTTTTCCTCTTCGGCTGTTTCAAATTTAACATCATCTATATAATTTTCTAATCCATGTTTGGCACTTTCCTCTAACCATTCTTTTACTACTCTTATTGAATTTTCCATCTTTATATCTCCCTTCCCTATACTTTCTAACTCTTCAATACTCTTAGCATTAATCATTCTTAACCATTTAATAAATCTTTTTTCTTTATTTTTCTTTTTTGGTAATATATCATATCTTACTAAATATAATTCTAAGTCTCCTTCATCTATTACTTTCTCGGTTATCTCTTCTCTAAAACTATAACTATTTACTACTTGATTATTTATCCTTCTAAAGTTTCCTTGCATAAAACTTATTCCAATTACTTTTTTTATTTTTTCATAGTTTTTTTCACCGGGTTTTATTTGTTCTAAACTTAGCTTATTTAAATAAGTTAAACTCTTTTTATATTCTCTTTTAGAAAAGTTATTTTTATACATCTCTAAAGATATTATATAACCATTATCTAAAGTTACGACAATATCACCAAAGAAGGCTTTTACTTTTTCTTTATTAGGTAACATATAATCTTGAACTTTAATATTGGTTAAAGTTGCTTTATAGTTTAATCCTACATATTTTAAAAATGAATTAATTAAATCTTGTAATAAATATTCATGAGAAAAAACATATTTAAATGTTAAATCATCTCTTAAGG
>CANPYU010000039.1 GCA_947588665.1 uncultured Bacilli bacterium
TCTTTCGTAGTGAGTTTAAAAGCATCTCCCAAATAACTAATTCTAAGTCCCCTCTCGAGAGCTTCATAATTGCTTTTAAGTTTAAGTAATAATTCTTTTGCTTCCTCTGTTGTTATTGCCATTACTTCACATAAATTTTTTAAAGTAATTCCTTCATCTCCCACCACAAAAAGAATTCCTTCTAATATACCTAATTTATTCACTTAAAGCCCTTCTTTCTACCATTATTGGTCTAAAATTATCTTCCTGAAAAAGCCTAATTTCTTCATTTTTACTCATTGTTAAAACCGACAAAAAAGTAACAATCAAAAAATCTTTATCATGTTCTGGAAATAAATCATCAAATTCTATTTTATCTCTAACTGTAAGTATTTTTCTAATATCATCAATTCTTTTTTCAACACTATATTCTCTTTTTGTAATTTTAGTATTTAATGGTTGTTGAAATTTTTCTCTCTCAACAATATTCTTTAAAGCTAAAACTAAATCTTGAACAGAAACATTCCCTAAATTAACTTTTGTATTTTCTACAATTTCCTCTAATTTAGATGGACTTTTAGTATAAAAATTATTTCTTTTATTCATTTTTTCTTCTAAAGCCCCCGTTATTCTCTTATATTTCTCATACTCTATAATTTTTCTTTTTAAATCTTCTTCACTAGATATATGAAATTCATCATTTTCATCAATAACCTCATTACTATCATCATTAACCAACATCTTACTTTTCAAATGAATTAGTTCTGCCGCCATTACTAAATAAGAACTAGCAATATCAATATTATTATTTTTTTCATTTTCAATAAATGTTAAATATTCATCAATTATAATTTTTATATCAATTTCATATATATCCATTTTAGAAGTCTTAATTAAATGTAAAAGAAGGTCTAATGGACCCTCAAAATCATTAATACAAAATTTATAATCCAATTCAATCACTTCCTTTATCTTTAATTGTTATTCACAATCAAAACCTTGTGCCTCCATCTCAAAATTAATTATTTTCGCTTCTGTATCCAATATAAAGGTATCAGCATTAAAAATAGTTGTTCTCTCTGCATGATTTAAATCAACAGTTGTTGCTATATTAAAAGCCCCATTTAATTCTATATAAGAAGAAGTAATTCCCGGTCTACTACTATAAGTCATAGCTTGTTCTTGATACTTTAAAGCATATGTCGCATAATCTGCATCTGTTAAACTATAACTTACTTCACTAGAAAATTCTTTTAATAAGCCTTTAGTAAATTTATAAGTAACTTTTTCATGTGGTCTACTACAAACTAACGAAGCATTTCCTAAATCATCTACTTCTAAATCAATTGGAGCATAATCTTTCTCTTCAATTTTAACTAAAACAAAGGCATCCAATTCTGATGCAACTCCTGTGCCTAATGTCTTCTTTATGTTATTATCTGCTCCACTTCCAATTAATCCTCCATTAATTTTAATTCTTTCTAATAAAGTATGATCACTAGTGTATAATTCTAAGTAATAATGTAAATCTGTTAAATTTATATCTTTAGTTAAATTATTAATGACGTTAAAACTTAAAGTATTATTTATTGCATCAACAACAAAACCTCCCACAGTAATATCATTTCTTTCAATTTTTAAGTCTAAAGCTAAATCATAAAAAGTATCATGATAATCTTCTTCTTCATCACTTCCCGGTGGTTTAATTGGCTCTATTGTTCCTCCATTAGGAATTTCCGCTTCTGGATTAAAAAATTTATTAAATAAATCTGATAATTGAGGTAAAAAAACTACTACTAAAATAAAAGATGTAAGTATAAGAAATATACTAACTGAACTTCTTTTTCTACTTTCAAAAATCCCAATTGTAACAGGTTTCAATTCTTCCGGTTCCAATTTAAAGTTTTTAATTTTTTGTTTTGCCATAATATCCCTTCTTATTAAGAATATTATAACAGAAAATTAATCAAATAAAAAGAACTAATTAGTCCTTTGGTTTAAAAATTAAAGCCATAACTGCTGCAAATACCACTGCACCGACTATAGCCGCTCCACCTTTTGTAAGTAAACCTGTAAAAATTCCTAAAATACCTAACTCATGATAACCTTCTAACGCCCCCGTATAAAGTAGATATCCAAAATTAGCTATTATAGTCGAAGCTCCCCCACCTGCTAGTTCAATTAATTTATCATATATCCCAAAAAATGCCAATATTGCTCCTAAAACCGTAAAAAGTGTTGTAACATGTCCCGGTGTTAACTTTGTATTATCTAAAATTATTTGCCCTATAGCACACATTACCCCTGCCACAATAAATGCCCAAATAAATATCATTATAATACCTCCAAACTAATCGCATGTGCAATTCCTGGAATACCTAATTTTTGATTAGCAAGTTGCACAGACTGTAAAGATCCAGTTGCAATTACTAATATTTTTTTATATTTTTTACAATTCACTATTTTATCAAACAATACTAAAGGAAGCGCTACTGGCCCACTTGCTCCCGCATAAGTCTCTTGAGCATTAGTATAAATTTCACACCCTGCATCCATATATTTTTTAATTCTTATATCATAAACTTTATCAAGCATTTCAGTAAATATTTCCCTTCCAACCAATCCCAAATCTCCTGTTACAATTAAATCATAATAATTAACATTACGTTTCATTTCTATTAAATGGGTATTTAAAACATCTGCCGCAGCGGGAGCCATAACAGCTCCCATGTTATTAGTATCATTAATTCCCATATCTACTGCTTTTCCAATTGTAGCACTTTCTATTTTTATATTAGTTGCTTCATTTGTAAGTAAAGTTGCCACAGCCCCAGTTGTTGTAAACGTAGTTGTATGTTTTTTTACTGCCCCATATTCTACTGGATACCTAAATTGCCTTTCTGCATTCAAATTATGACTACTAGTAGTTGCCACGACTTTATGGGCTAATTTTCCACTTATAAAAGCCGCTCCAATAATCAATTCTTCCACATATGAGGCACAAGCACTATAAACCCCCAAAAAAGGAATTCGATATTTAGCCGCATTATAGCCTGAAATACTTATTTGATTTACCAAATCTCCCCCTATTAATAAATCAATCTTACTATCAGTTAATTTATTATAATTAAGTAAATTATCTAACACCACATTTTGCATTTTAATCTCAGCTTGTTCAAAAGTTTTTTCCCCATAATAATAATCATCAATTGCTAAATCATAATTTTTTAATAACCCCTCTTTTTCTAAAGGGCCAACAATTGCAACATTATCCTTAATATATACATTATTAAATTTTTTACTAGCCAAGAGTAATCACCTTCACAATCACTAAAAGAAAAGCACTTAATATTCCATAAAGAATAACACTTCCAGCAAGTTTAAAAAAATTAGACCCCAAACCAGTAATTAGTCCCTCTCTTTTATAATCAAGAGCACTACTTGAAACTGAATGAGCAAAACCTGTAGTAGGAAGTAATAAACCTGCTTTTGCTTTACTCATCCAATTATCAAAAAAGCCTAATGCTGTAAATAAAGATGAGACAAATATTACAATAAGACAAGTCCAAGTACTAGCTTCTATTCTCCCAATTTCAAACATATTCATTATAACTTGAATAATGCCCTCAACTAAAAAGCCAATCGCACCACCAATAAAAAAAGCATAAATAGTATTTTCCAATTTATTTTCTTTTGGCTCATGTTTCTTAACTAATTTTTGATATTCTTCTTTATTCATATTTACCTCCATTCTTATTATGAAAAAATAAAAAAAAGTTATACTTAATTTATATAACTCTAATTAAACTTCTTAAGATAATTAATTTTTCCTAGTAAATAATCTGCTGATATTTTATAATTATCACATATCATATATAAGAAAGAAGTTGGTATCAATCTTTTTCCATTCTCATAATCTGATAAAACTGATTGAGTTGTATTTAAAAATTCACTAAGTCTTTTCTGTGTTATCTTATTTTCTTTTCTAAAAAGTTTTAAATGTTGTCCCCCTTTTTTAGAATCATACCCTTTTATGCTATTTTTATAATTTCTCTCTTTATTAAAACTAAAAATATAATCCAATGAAACATCAAAATAATCACATAAGACTATTAAATGTTTAATTGGCATAGTTAAGTCCTCTTTCTCGTAATGACTATAAGTTCCACTATCAAGATTAATCATTTCTCCCGCCTTCTTTTGGGTTAAGCCTTCCCTATTTCTTAAGCTTTCTAATCTTTCTCTATAAAGCATCTAAAATCACCATTATAATTTTTTCATATATAAACTGGAAAGTCATGATTTACTGGAATTATACGATATTTTTCTTGACTTTTATTATATGAAAGTATATAATTTTGATATAAGTTAGAAATTTCTAATATGATTGATAATATCAAGTAAGAAGGGATGATTAATGAAAATAGAAAAGTTAAGTAAAGGAAGAAATAAGAAAATAGTACTATCTATATTAGTTATAGTATTAATAATTGGCGTAATATATATAACAAATAGCAAGGCAAAATACCAGGTAACTAAGAGTGTGCAAATAGTTAACGGGAAAGTTAATTATAAGCCATATGATTTTAATTTAGTAGGAATCTATTTGCAAGATAAGAATGATGATGGAATAACTGGGAAAGAAGGCCAATATAAGAAGGCGGATAATGGTGAAGTACCAACAAGTGGATATAAGTTAAAAGCTTTAGGGGATAATACTTATGATTCTCATTGTATAGTAGATGGAAAGACGAATAATGAAGGTATAACAATTCTTTATGAAAATGGAGGACTTACCTTTATTGGCGTAAAAAAACAAGGAACAAAATGTATTTTGTATTTTGATGTTGGAAGCAACAATGATCCAGATAGTACTTTAAAGGCATTGAAACTAAATTCTTTAGGAAATGTAGGAAATATAACCGGCCCAAGTTGTGAAGGAAATTCTAATGGAGAGCCAGGTGGTCAATGTTATAACAGTGGTAATCAAAATAATAATATGAATCAAAATGGAGTATATAAAACTGAAGATAACTTTGGAACAAGTTATGTATTTAGAGGAACTGTAAATAATAATTGGGTGAAATTTGGAAAAATGACATCAGGAGAAGATAGTGGAAAAGATATTTGGTGGAGGATAATCAGAATAAATGGCAATGGTACAGTAAGACTTATATATGCAGGATTAACCAACTCTGGAATTATTACTGCTCCATCAAAAACTGGGGCTGAGACTCTAATAAGAACAAGCTATTTAAGTAGTAGAACTCAAAAATATAATGAGGTTATTAAAGATAATACATATGTAGGATATATGAATAATGGTACTACTACAAGTAGTTATGATACAGCCCATCAAAATTTGAAAGATAGTACTATAAAAAAAGACTTAGATGATTGGTGGATAAATACTGATTTAGGAACTTCAGTAAACTTTGAGAAAATAGATGTAGAAACAGGATTTTGTAATGATAGAAATTTAGCTTCATCTGCTCATGGAAGTTTTAAGGGTCCTGGTGGTGGATGGGGAACAAGCTTGACTGCGTATGCCGGGGCACATAGAGTATGGGAATCTGGGAGTAGTACAAATTATGATGCTACAAGTCAAGAGCCAACATTAAAATGTGCAAATCCAACAAGAGATTTGTTTACAGGTCCTGATGCTAAAGGAATAGAGAAAGATGGAAAGACAATAGAAGGAAATAATGCTTTAACAAAACCAGTAGGCTTAATAACAATGGATGAAGTGATATATGCCGGAGGTTTTGCAGGTCAAAGTAACGATAAATATTGGCTATATGTAGATACTCACTATTGGACAATGACTCCATATCACGTTAACGGCGGTGATGCTAGCGTATTTTATACGAAGAGCGATGGTTCCATCGTTTACACTCTCGTTAACAGTGTGTATGGTATTCGTCCCGTAATAAATATCTCTGCTGATGCAAAGTTCATTACAAGTGAGACAAGAGATAAAGGAACATCTTCTAATCCATATATAATCCAATAGTTGGATAATATATCACTTGCCTAAATTGCTCTAACTTATATTTAGGCAAGATTAAATTCCATGTGAGGTTATCTCCTCACTTTTTATTTACCAAATATCTATTTGCAAATCATATCATAATATGTTAAAATCTAATTGTAGAATGTTAGGAATAAACATCTACTTATGGTTTAAGTAGACGTTCACTACTTCTTTGTTGTTTTTAATAATAATGATGGTAGTAGACGCCTTTTTTTGTTTATCCTTAGATAAACGTTTAACATAACTAAAATCTCTTTTAGTTTGACTAATATCATCAGTACATATTCACCAAACTCAGGATTTTTAGCTTTCGCTTAGGGAGGTAGTATTAATAAATTAGTAGACGTCTCTCCTAACACTATATAAATATTTTAACACTAAAATTACTTTTTCATTTCAAGTTAATAGCCTCGACAAAACATTCACTTAAAAAGCACCATCAAACTGGTGCTTCTTCTGTTTCATATAAAATTATTTTATTTTTCTTAAGACTTTCTTTTACATCAATCACTCTTTGATTAGATGAACCACAATATTTAAGTAAAAAACTATGTAATTCATCTTTATATTGACCATCCACTAAGACATCAATATATTTTAATACTTCTTTATCCATTAAATCTCTATCCATCAAGAAACCTGTCCAAGCCCACACAGTTTTCTCAGGATATCTTGCTTTAAACATTTTAGCAAGCTTAGTAGTTCCTTCTATATTTTTAGGATGCATAGGCTCCCCTCCTAATATAGATAACCCAACTATATAGTCTTTACTTGCTAAATCCATAATACTTTCAATTACTTCATCAGTAAATTCTTTTCCACCATTAAAATCATGAGTTTCTGGATTAAAACAATTATAACAATTAAATGCACATCCTTGCATAAATATGGAAACTCTAACTCCAGGGCCATTAGATATATCCATTTTTCTAATTTTATTATATCTCATAATTAAACTGTTTCTGCATCTTTATTATCAATATGCATTACTCTTTCTTTAATTTCTTGAGTTCTCCCCTTATTCCAGAAATTAGAACCAATATAACCACAAGTACGTCTTGCAACATTCATTTTATCATGATCTCTATTTCCACAGTTAGGACAATACCATTCCATATCATCATCAATTAATATTTCTCCTGTATATCCACATTCATGACAGTAATCAAGTTTAGTATTAAGTTCCGCATACATAATATTATCATAAATAAATTTAATTACTTCAATAACAGCTTCTAAATTATTTGATAAATTTGGTGTCTCAATATAACTTATAGCTCCTCCAGGACTTAACGCTTGAAATTCACTTTCAAGTTTCAATTTAGTAAAAGCATCTATTTCTTCAAATACTGGTACATGATAACTATTAGTAATATAATCTCTATCTGTAATACCTTTTATAACCCCAAAACGTTCTTTTAAACATTTTGCAAATTTATAAGTCGTAGATTCAATTGGAGTTCCATAAACACTATAGTCTATGGCTTCTGCTTCTTTCCATTTCTTACAAGCTTCATTAAGTCTTTTCATTACTTCTAAACCAAACTCTTTACCATCCCCATTATCAGTATGTGAATGCCCTGTCATGTATTTAACACATTCATAAAGACCAGCATATCCTAAAGAAATAGTCGAATATCCATTATGAAGCAAATCATGAATAGACTCACCCTTTTTAAGTCTTGCTAAAGCTCCATGTTGCCATAATATAGGTGCAACATCACTTGTAGCTTTAGAAAGTCTCTTATGTCTAATTTGTAATGCTCTATGACATAACTCTAATCTCTCATCAAGTATTTTCCAAAATAAATCCATATCTTTATCACTAGATAAAGCCGCATCAACTAAATTAATTGTTACAACCCCTTGATTAAATCTACCATAATATTTAGGTTTACCATTTTGATCTACATAAGGAGTTAAGAAAGAACGACATCCCATACATGGATAACATTGGCCATCCCCATTTTTGTCAATTTTTAATTGTTTCATAATCTTTTCAGAAATATAATCTGGCACCATTCTCTTCGCGGTACATTCTGCTGCAAGCTCTGTTAAATACCAATATTTACTATTTTCATGAATATTATCTTCTTCAAGAACATATAAAAGTTTAGGAAAAGCCGGAGTAATGTAAACACCCTTTTCATTTTTCATTCCTTGAATTCTTTGTTTTAATACTTCTTCAATAATCATAGCCAGTTCTTCTTTATATTCTGTAGTCTCTCCAAGATACATACAAACAGATAAGAAAGGTGCTTGTCCATTAGTTGTCGTCATTGAATTAATTTGATATTGAAAAGTTTGTACTCCATCTGTTATTTCTTTAGCTAAATCTTCTTTAGCATATTTCTCACAAAGTTCTTTATTAAACTTTCTTTCTTTATATTTTTCTAAATAACATTTATAACTATCTCTAACAAAAGGAGCCAAATGTGTAAGCGTAATTGTACATCCTCCATATTGACTAGAATTAACTGCGGTTATTAACTGAGTTGCAATTGTCATCGCTGTTAAAAATCTATGAGGTTTCTCAATCATAACTCCATTTATATTTGTT
>CANPYU010000040.1 GCA_947588665.1 uncultured Bacilli bacterium
GCTTAATAACAATGGATGAAGTAATATATGCTGGAGGATTTGCAGGACAAAATAATACGAGCTATTGGTTATATACAGGTAAGGGTTATTGGACCATGTCTCCGTATTACTTTAGCGGTAGTGTTGCTAGTGTTTTCTTTGTGAAAGACAATGGCAACCTCAACAGTACCGGCGTGCTTGGCACGTATGGTATTCGTCCAGTAATAAATTTGGAGGCTGATATACAATTCACTACAACTGGAAAAGGAGATAAAGGAACTTCTTCTAATCCATATATAGTCCAATAGTTGGATAATTATTACTTGCCTAAATTGCTCTAACTTATATTTGGGCAAGATTAAATTCCATGGGGAGTTATCTCCTCTTTTTTGTTGCTGTTTAGTTAAATAAAATTTATTTAGTTTTACGATTGCTTTTTGTTATTCTTTAAGTTATAATAATATTATATATGGTAAAGGGGCTGTAATTATGAATAATAATGAAAATAATGAAGGTTTGAATTCTTTTTCTTTGGGAAATATTGATAATACTGGTGTGCCTAATCCTCAGGTACCTCAAGAAAATGGAAATGTGAGTCCTGTGTCGGAGGTAGATTCAATTGGAATGGATAGTTTAGATGTTCCGCCAAGTCCCCATTTGGATAGTTCTCCAAATATGGATACACCACAACCTGTGAATCCTATTCCTGAACCAACACAAACTATTCCAGATCTTAATCAAGTACCGCCGGTTGCGCCAGCAGCATATGATGTTCCACAGCCTATTAATGATTTAAATACCACACCTTTTATGAATGATATTGGAACTGTTCCACCAATTCCTGATACGCCTGTTGTTGGAGCACCTAGTATTGAGGAGCCTTCTAAGCCTAAGAAAAAATCTGGAGTTCCTAAGCCACTTTTTATATTAATTGTTGTACTTGCTTTAGCGGCAGTTGGGGTAGGAGTTTATATTATTCTTGGAATGTCGAGAAGATCTATAAGTGTGGTAACTAAAAATGTTGAAATTGAAATAAATGGAGAGGTTTCTAATAATATTACTGATTATGCTACTTTTAGTGGAATAGATAGTAGTAGTTGTTCTTTAGATACAAGTGCAATTGAGGATACAAGTGAGCTTGGCAAAGAATATAATTTTATAATAACTTGTAAAGATACAAAATATACAGGTACAGCGACAATTGTAGATTCAGTAGCTCCTGATGTTTCAACTAAACCATTAAGTGTTGGATTAAATGAGAATGTTGTTGCCGGAGATTTTATTGATGGTGATTGTAAAGATGAAACTGAATGTACTTATAGCTTTAAAGATGAAGAGAAAGTTAAAGAATATTTAGCTAAAGAAGGAACTTATACAGATGTAGTTATAGTAATTAGAGATGAAGCTGGTAATGAAACAGAAAAAATTGTTACTTTGGAAGTTAATTCTACTTTAGCAAGTTTATATTTGAATTGTCAAAAAGATGTAAATGGTTATTCTGAAATTACTAAATTGGGGTTAAATAATCAGAATTTATTTAATAAAACAGGAATAAAGACTTATACATTTAAATTAACAAGTGAGACTTATAATACTCTTAAAGCAGAAAATCAGGATAAAGAGACGATGACGTATCAGAATCTTACAGGAAAACCTACATTTAATGATGAAGAGTTAACATTAGTGTTATCTAGAAATGTTACTTATGAAGAATTAAGTAGTGAAGTAAATGGGACTATACCAGAAGCATATGGTGAGTTAAGAGATTTTTATGGTAATATGGGATATGCTTGTACAATTGGCTATTAAGGTTTGGTGAGAATAATGAAAAAAAATTTAATTTTGTTTATTTTATTACTATTTGTTGTTCAATTAAAGGATGTTCAAGCTGCAAGAGTTGATTTTGGTAAAGACATTGGACTTAAATGTCAAGCTGTAAATAAAGAAACTGGAGAACAAGTTTGTGATTTAGGTTTTCAGATAACAGGAGGTTCTATTTCAACTTTTAATAGTGTGACAGTTACTTTTACTTTACATAATGTTTCTTTTGATAGTAGTGATGTGAAATTAGCTAATAATTGGTATATGGATAAAAATAGTAATACAGTTTATACTTTTGATACAACTGATACTTCTTTTGGTGTTGGTTATCATACAATGGCTACAATAACTTTTCATAAAGACTTATCTGCAACTGACTGTTATATTTTATATCAATATGATTTTGATAAGATAACAAGAAGCTGTTCTTCTTATCAGGAAGTTTATTATAATAAAAGTGGGCAACAAGTTTCTCAAGAAGTTTATTTAGAAGAATGTTTTTCTCATTATTGTGAAGTAGTAAATGATCATTATTATGGCTCATCTGGTACAAAAGTTCAACAAGATCAATATCAAAGTGAATGTACAGAAATTGAAGAAAAAAAATATTGTAAAGTTGAAGATCAAGATGATGGTAGCAAGAAATATTATGGTAAAGAGGGAACAGAGGTACAAGAAAGTGTATATAAAAAGGATTGTTTTACGCATATTTGTGAAGTTATAGATGAACAACATTATGATAATGAAGGAAATGAAGTGGAAGAGGATGAGTTTAAAAAAGACTGTTTTCCACATTATTGTGAATTTGTTGATAATACTTATTATGATATAAATGGTGAAGAAGTAGATAAAGAAGAGTATGAGGCCTCATGTAAACCATCTGAAATATTTGTGTGTGAAGTAAAAGATGGGGTATATTATGGAATAGAAGGAAATGTAGTTACAAAAGAAAAACATGAGATAGAATGTTTTAAACATTCTTGTGAAGTAGTTTATGGAACATATTTTGATTTAGATGGAACTGTTATAGATAAAGAAACTTATGATAAGCATTGTGCTTCGATTGAAAATCCATCAACTGGAGAAATTTATCCTATATTGGTGGTTATGTTTTTAGCAGGAAGTGGGTTAATGATTTATAAATATACTAAAAATCGTAATAAATTCATTTAAATAAGCAGAAATGCTTTTTTTTCATGCATTTCTCACATTTTTTTGATATTATATATTTAGGAGTGATTACATGAAAGTTTTAATATGTGATGATGAAGAGTTAATTAGAGATGTTATTAAAGAATATTTATTAATGGAGCATTTTGAAGTGGTAGAAGCCAGTAATGGGATTGAAGCTATAGAACAAGTTAAAAATAAAGATATTGATTTAGTAGTTATGGATATTATGATGCCTAAAATGGATGGATATCAAGCGATAAGAGAAATAAAAAAAATAAAAGATATACCTTTTATTATGCTTAGTGCAAGAGGTGAAGAATTTGACAAGTTATATGGTTTTGATTTAGGAGTAGATGATTATGTTACTAAACCTTTTTCACCGAAAGAATTAGTAGCAAGAATTAAAGCTGTTACTAAAAGAATGCAAAATGAAGCGGTTGTTTTTAAATATAAAAGTTTAGTATTAGATGATTTAGCTCATGAGGTTAGAATAGATAATGAAAAGATAGAATTAACTCCTAAAGAGTATGATTTACTTAAATATTTTATGCAAAATAAAAATATAGCTTTATCTAGAGATACAATTCTTACTAATATTTGGGGATATGATTTTTTTGGAGATGAAAGAACCGTAGATACTCATGTTAAAACTTTAAGAAATAATTTAGGAAAGTATCGAAATTTAATTACAACTGTTAGAGGAATGGGGTATAAATTTGAAATTAAAGAATAATACAAATAGTATTAATTTTAAAACATTATTATATTTAATTGTTTTTAGTATAACAATATTGTTATTTTTAATGTTTTCTCAATCTTTATTATTAAAGTTTAGTTATGAGAGATATCAAGAAAAAAAGATTAAAAATATTGCTAATGATATTAGAAATTATTCAGAAGAAGAACTTTTTTCTAAGTTAGAGACTATAGCTTATGATAATAGTGTTTGTGCAGAATATGTTATGAATAATAATACTATAACTTATAATACTTTGATGGTGGGATGTGGACTTAATAAAAATAATAGTCAAATAATTAATTTAATGACAGAAATTATGAGTGAAAATAAAAATACTAAACATATTAAATTAAATAATAAACTTAATGATACAAAAGCTATATTATCAGGAATAAAAGTTAGTAAAGGGTATGTTTTTTTATATTCACCTTTAGAAGATATAGATGGGGCTAATATAGTTCTTAGAAATCAATTAGTTTTTTTGACTGTTTTAGTTATATTTTTTGCTTGTTTAATATCATTATTTTTATCAAATAAAATTACTAATCCGATTGTGAAAATTACAGAAAAAGCTAAAAAAATGAGAGAAGGAAATTATGATATAAAGTTTGATCGTAGTGAAATATTAGAGATTGATGAACTTGCGGATACACTTAACCATTTAGGTGAGGATTTATCAAAAATAGATGAATTAAGACGTGATTTAATGGCTAATGTTTCTCATGATCTTAAAACACCTCTTACAATGATTAGGGCATATGCAGAGATGGTAAGAGATATTTCTTATAAAGATAAAGATAAGATGGATAAAGATTTAAATGTAATTATTGAAGAAACTGAAAGATTAAATATATTAGTTAATGATATTTTAGATTTATCAAAAATGCAGGCTGATGCTGATACTTTAAATATAGAAGAATTTGATTTAACTCAAGTAATAAATGAAGTAATGAGACGATATGAAATTCTTAAAACAACAGAAGATTATAAATTTATTGTAGATTTACCTGAGAAAGCAATTATTAAGGCTGATAAGCAAAAAATAATGCAGGTTATTTATAATTTAATTAATAATGCGATTAATTATACTGGGGATGATAAAGTAGTTTATATTACAGTTAAAAATTCAAAGAAAGAATATATTGTTGAAGTTAGAGATACAGGTAAAGGAATTAAGAAAGATGAAATACCATATATTTGGGATAAGTATTATAAAAAAGATAAGAAACATCAAAGAAATGTAGTATCAACTGGGATTGGTCTTTCTATAGTTAAAGAAATTCTTTCGAAACATAAATTTGATTATGGAGTTAAAAGTATTTTAAAGAAAGGTAGTACATTTTACTTTAAAATAAAAAAATAATGTAAATCTTTTTTCTTTCACTTGTTTTACACAAATATTTCACATTGAAGTGGTATCATTAAAACATGGAAGGAGGAAGATAAAGAGAAAAAAATATATACACACTTTATAAACCTATACAAGAAAAAATAATAACATATAAACTCAAACTCACACTTTAAGAGAAGACATTAACTTCTCTTTTGTTATGCTATTTTAAGCTGTTTTATACTTTCTTTTATTTGTAATTTATGGTATTATTTTAATACGAAAGAAGTGATTAGATGCAAACTTTTATTTTTGGACATAAGAATCCAGATACTGATAGTGTGTGTGCAAGTATTGCTTTGTCTTATTTAATGAATGAAGAGGGAAAAAATACTGTTCCTAAAGTGCTTGGACATATAAGTTTAGAAACTAAATTTGTATTAGATTATTTTGGCGTTAAATGTCCTGATTATTTAAATGATACTAAAGTACAAATTAAAGATATTAAGTATAATAAGAAGGCTTGGATACTAAATAATGATTCAATTCTTAATGCTTTTAATTTAATGCAACAACAAGGTATTACGGCAATACCTTTGGTTGATGATAAGAAAATTTTAACAGGTTTTGTTACTTTAAAAGAAATTGCTAAGTATTTAATAAGTGGCGATAAAGAACAAATTGATACTAGTTATTCCAATATAGTTAAAAGTATTAATGGACAAGAAGTGTTAAAGTTTGATGAAGATATTAAGGGAAATGTGATGGTTGCATCTTATCAAACTAAAACTTTTCATGAAGAAGTTAAACTTACTAATGATGATATTTTAATTGTTGGAGATAGAGTTAAAATACTCGAATATGCAATAAATTCAAAAGTTAAATTAATTGTTTTAACTGGTAATCATAATCTTCCAAATGGGTTACTTAAAAAGGCTACTAAAAATAAAGTAAATATTATTTTAAGTAAAGAGAATAGTTTAGATACAGTTAATAAAGTTATTTTAAGTAATAAAATTAAATCAATAAATATTAATACTAAACCTGTAACTATTAATAATAAAGATTATAGAACAGATTTTTTAAGTTTAGCAACAAAAGTTGGACATACAAATTATCCAGTTGTTAATAATAAGAATGAATGTTTAGGGTTACTTAAAGTTACAAGTGCAGATAGTTATACTAAACAAAGAGTTATATTAGTGGATCATAATGGCTTTAGTCAAAGTGCAATTGGAATTGAAGAAGCAGAAATAACCGAAATAATTGATCATCATAATTTAAGTAGTATTGGGACTAATGTGCCAATTAATTTTAGAAGTATGCCAGTAGGATGTACTTGTACAATTATTTATAATATGTTTTTAGAAAAGAAAATAAGTATTCCTAAATATATTGCAGGATTAATGTTAAGTGCTATTTTATCTGATACAATGGTATTTAAGTCACCAACTACAACAGAAGATGATATATTCGCGGCAAGTAAGCTTGCTAAAATTGCAAAAGTTAATATAGAAGAGTATGGTTATCAAATGTTTAAAGCAGCTTCTAGTATTAAAGGAATAAGTGTAAATGATCTTATTAATCAAGATTATAAATCTTATGGAGTTGGTAATCATCAACTTGGTATTTCCCAGGTTATGACAATGGATTTTAAAGATATTGAAGAAAATATTGAGGAATATATTAATAAGCTTGATGAACTTAAAAGTGGTAATTATATATGTGTTGTTTTATTTATAACAGATATATATAAAAATGGTTCATATGTAATATATAATCGAGATGCTAAAGATATTGTGGAAGATGCTTTTGATTTATCAGATACTTATGAAGGCGTGTACATTGATAATTTAGTGTCAAGAAAAAAACAAATGCTTCCAGCTTTACTTGAAGTTATTGAAAAAAAAGTATAATTTAAATAATTTATGATAAAGTAAAAATGAGGTGGTATAGTGTTAGCACTTATAACTGGGGCTTCTTCGGGAATAGGAAGAGACATGGCACGAGTACTGGCTAATAGAGGTTATAACTTAATTGTAGTGGCAAGAAGAAAAGATAGACTTTTGGAATTACAAAAAGAGCTTAATTGTGATGTTGAAATAATTTGTTTAGATTTAGCAATTAGAGATAATGTTTATAAATTATATAATAAAGTTAAAGATAAAGATATTGATTTAGTTATTAATAATGCGGGATTTGGTCTTTTTGGAGAGTTTGTTGAAACAGATTTAGAAACAGAGCTTAAAATGATAGATTTAAATATTGTTCAGTATCATATATTAACTAAGTTATTTTTAAAAGATATGATTAAAAAAGATAAGGGTTATATTTTAAATGTTTGTTCTAGTGCTGGTTTTATGGCAGGGCCTAGACTTAGTACTTATTATGCAACTAAAAACTATGTAACAAAACTTACTATGGCAATTAATGAAGAATTAAGACAAATGAAAAGTAATG
This sequence comes from uncultured Bacilli bacterium, assembly GCA_947588665.1. Next base: position 7,503 of record CANPYU010000040.1, read on the forward strand.
TTCATATTAGTGCATTATGTCCGGGACCAGTTGATACAGAATTTAATAAAGTAGCTAAAGGTAAATTTAGTGTTAGAGAAGCTAATTCTTATAAAGTTGCAGAATATGCGATTGATAAAACATTTAAAAATAAAATGATTATTGTACCTACTTTAATGATGAAAGTTACTTTGTTTTTAAATAGATTTGCTCCTTATAGATTATCTTTAATTGTTGCTTATCATATTCAAAAAAGAAAACAAGGAATATAAAAAAGAGAATTTTAGTGATTTAGTTCATATTAAAATTCTTTTTTTAAATAATGTGATTATTTTAAATATTTAGGAAAATTTGTTTTTCCGAGCAAATAATCGGCGGATATTTTGTATTTAGTACAAATAGTATAAAGGGAATGGGTAGCTATAGGAAAGTTTCCTTTTTCGTATTCAGTAATAATTGTTCTTGCTACATTTAATATTTGGGCTAATTTTTCTTGGGTTAATTTATTTTCTTTACGAATTTCTTTTAATCTGGTTCCACTTAATTTTAAATCTATATTTTGATTAGAGTTATCATATTTTTTAATGTTTGTTAATTCTAAGAAATAATCTAAGGAAGTGTTGAAATAATTGCAAAAAGTATTTAAATGTTTAATTGGTATTATAGTATCTTGAGTTTCATAGTGACTATATGTATATGGAGATATTTTTAAAATTTCAGCGATTTGTTTTTGACTTATGTCTTGAGATGTTCTTATTTCATTCATTTTATCTTTATAATTCATTTTTCTCACCAGTATAATTGTCTCATTATTTTAGTGTCAATTGTTTATATTGCCAAAATATTGACATTTTTCTTGACTTTTGACATTATCAAGTATATAATTTTTATATAGGCTGGGAGAGTTTAATGATAGGAGTTAAGGATAAATGAAAAAGAATAAAAGAGTAATAATAATATTAAGTGTGTTAATATTAGGAATAGGAATTTCTTTGGCATACTTTGTAGGTAAAACAATTTTTAGTGGAACAGGAGCAACAACAGAGGGAAGAACCGCGACTGTTAATGGTTCAACATTAGATGT
>CANPYU010000041.1 GCA_947588665.1 uncultured Bacilli bacterium
TATTACATAATAATATTCTTTTTCTCCTGGTTCTTCTTTTGATGTTATATATTGATTATTAGTTATTATTTCTTTGGTTGGTGTTTCTCCTTCTGTTTTAGTTATCTCCCCTTCACTTATCATTTCTCCTAATTGGTCTATATTTGTTATGTTACATTCTTCATTTAAATATTGTATTCCATTTCTTACTTTCTTTTTCTTTTCACATGTTGCATTTACTTTTATATCACTACTTGTTTTATATACTGTATATTTAAGATTAGTATTTAAACCATTATTACCTTCCCATATTAAGTTATAAGCGATAAACTCATTATCTCCAGTCGCGGTTACTTCTATCTTTGATACTTTCTTATGTCCTGGATATATATCTGGATCATCAAATTCTAATGTTCCTTTAACATCTAATGTTGAACCATTAACAGTCGCGGTTCTTCCTTCTGTTGTTGCTCCTGTTCCACTAAATATTGTTTTTCCAACAAAATATGCTAAAGATAATCCTATTCCTAATATTAATACACTTAACAATATTATCACTCTTTTATTCTTTTTCATTTATCCTTAACTCCTATCATTAAACTTTTCTAGCCTATATTTAAATTATAAGCTCCGTAATGTCAAAAGTCAAGAAAAATATCATTATTTAGCGACAATATGTAACTTGAACTAAATATCGTGAGAGAATTATACTGGTGAAGAAAAATGTTTTATAAGGAAAAATTAAAAGCTATACGGGAAAGAATTGGAGTTACACAAAGTACAATTGCAAAAATGTTAGAAGTTGATCGCAGAGCATATAGTCATTACGAGAATGAAAACACTTTAATGCCTATTAAACATCTTAATTCAGTATGTAATTATTTTAATGTATCTTTAGATTTTATTTTTGGTTTTACAGAAGTTAAAAATAAAGATAATTTAAGAAAAGATATTGATAAAAAATTATCTGGTAAACGTTTAAAAGAGCTTAGAAAAATGAATAAAATAACTCAAGCTAAATTAGCAGAAGTTTTAAATACAACTCAATCAACTATTGCAGAATATGAACGTGGTACTAATATTATTGCTACACCTTTTTTATATACGATATGTAAAAATTATGAAATAAGTGCTGACTATTTATTGGGTAAAAGTGACTAAATAAAAAAGACATTTTTTTATGTCTGTTTTGATTTAATGTGAGGTTTCTTTTTTTGTTCTAAACGGCTATTAACATTAGTTGCTAAAATGGAATATAAGACAGATGATACAGGAACTGCTACAAGCATTCCAACGATACCAGAGATACTCGCACCGATAGTTACTGCAACTAAAACCCATATAGCAGGCAAATTTACTGATTTACCCATAACTTTAGGATAAATAATATTTCCTTCTATTTGTTGTAATATTAAAATATAAATAATAAATATTAGTGATTTTAAAGGACTAATCATAAAGATTAAAAAGGCGCCAACTGCAGTACCAATAAAAGCTCCAAAGATAGGAATTAATGCTGTAAATCCAATTAATATTGATATTGTTCCCGCATATGGAAGACGAAGTAGTAACATTCCTATTAAACACATGATGCCAAAAATGGTTGCTTCTAAGACTTGACCACTGATAAAATTTGCAAAAGTATGATTAGATAAGAGAGCAACTTTTTTAATTTCTAAAACTTTTTTTTCTGGTAAATAAGCGTTTAATACTTTATTTGTTTGTCTTAAAAGATTATTCTTTTCCACTAATAGATAAAGCGCAAAAATGATCGCGATAACTAAATTTACAACACTCATTACTACACTGGTGGCAAGACCTAAAACATTTTCTATTAATTTCCCACTGTGGGTGTTAATATAAATGGTAGCTTTATCACTAAATTCTTTAGTTTTGGCAATAATACTTTCTCTTACGCCTTCATCAATTCCAACTTTATCTAATAATTCAGTAACATTTTCTTGATATTTAGGAATATTATCAATAAATATAGTGGTGGTATTTTTTAACTCAGGAACTATTAAAATTATCATAAATGTTAAAAAACTTAAAACAAGAGCTAAAGCAATAATGATACTTAAATTATGTTTGGCTTTTTCTCTTATATTACATTTATTAAATAACTTATACTCTATTTTGTTTACTAAAACATTTAAAACAAAAGCTATTACTAAACCAATAATAAAAGGAGCTATTAAAGTTATTAAGCTTTTTATAAATAGCCATAAAGGTTTAATGTAAATAAACATAAATATTAAACTAATAGTAAATATAATTAATTTTATAATATCTTTTTTTAATTCACTGTTAAGCAATTTTCTCACCTATTCTTATTATATATTATTTTAAAGCTAATATTTAAATTATTTAGCTTTTATAAATTGATTATATGATATTTTTTTAATTAAGTCAAATTTTTTTAAATTCATAGTATATAATAAAAAAAATTACTATTGCTAGTAATCTTCATTTATACTATCTATAAATTCAATTTGCTCATCGACTACACTTCTAAGTCTTCTTTTAAATATAACTACTCTTCTTTTTAAAAGTTCAGCATCTTGTTCAACTTTATTTGCTTTTAATAAAGCATCATTAACAATACGAGAGGCATTACGTCTGGCATCATCAATAACCCCTTTGGCTTCATCACGAGCAACTTTTTTGATTTGATTTGAGGCATCTTCGGCGACCATGATAGCCCTATTTAAAGTATTTTCCATGTTTTTATATTTTTCTAATTCACTTTTTAAATTATTTATATCTTCATCTTGCTTTTTTAATTTAGCAAGCATGTTTTCATACTCTTTCGTTACTTCATTTACAAAGCTATTAACTTCTAGTTTATTATAACCATTAAAGCTATTATTAAACTTTCTCAAAGGAATATCACCTCAAAACTATCACTTTTTTTATTTTACCATTCTTCTTCTACTTCAGTTTTATTTTTTTCTGCTTCATCAGAAATTTTACCTTGAACATTTACATTTTTAGGAGTGCATAAATAAATTCCTACTCCTATTTTTTGCATTGTTCCACCTATTGCATAAATGCAACCGCTTAAAAAATCTATTATTCTTTTGGCTTGATCTGATGTTACTCTTTTTAAATTTACAACCACACTGTTACGATTTTTTAAATGATCCGCGATTTGCTGAGATTCTGAATAAGCACGTGGTTCTAATAAAATCATTTTATTCCCAGATTTATCAGCCTCTGCTAGTGCATCACCTTCATTTACATTATAAAATTCGTCTTCTGACCCTGTAAGTTCCTCATCATCTGGGTCCTTAAATATATTTTTAAATAGAGCCATAAACTCTCCTCCTATTTTAAACTTCTATTTTATTTTATCAAATTATAACCCGTATTTCAAGACTTAAAAAAAATTAGAGATATTCCATGATGCGAACATCTTTGGCTAATTTTTCTACTAGAGATTCAGGTTCATATTGATTAAAAATTGCTTCAAAATTACTATTGTCCATTAAAAACATATCATGATAATTAATAAATATTTCTGATAAATTAGTAACACCTATACTATTTAAATAATCTAAATTTTTACTTACTAGTTTTTTATGGGCTTCTAATTCTTTTAGTAAAGTGCTTGTTGTGTTTTCTTTTAAAGCTTCAATATCTTTTTTTTCAAAACCATATTTTTCTAAAAATTTCATACTATATACCTCTTTCCATGGTTAAATTATTATCAGGAAAAGCTGCTAGTATTGTTGTATTGATCATGTTTTGCATTTCAGGAGTTAAAGCAACACCTTGTAAAGCGTTTTCTACTAAATGTCTTTCACCTAAAGTTTTATAGGCTTTATTATCCGTTTTTAAAGACATATCTAAATTAGATATAATACTTGATATAATAAAAGTTAAAGTAGAATCAGGGTTTAAGCTATTTATTTCACCAAGACGACTTATAATATCACTTTTGACTTTTAAGTCTTCGGCATCTAATTCATTAATTTCTATGGGAGTTGGATTATTTTCCATTATGGGTGTTGGATTTTGATTAGCAGTAAATCCTACACTAAAATTTTTAAAATCTTCGGCATATTTTATTTCTTTAACAAAAGTATTATCAGGATTAACAAAAGGTATTCCTTTAGCCATTGCTTCTTTTATACGATTTAGAAAAGTAGCAGTAAAAGAACGTACTTCTAGATTAGCATTAAATATTTCTTTTAAACCTAGTTTTTCTATTTCATCTAATATGTTAGGTAGTTCGTTTAATTCTTTTTCACTCGCACTGAGTATTTTGATAAAGGCACCAGGTATAGTGCTCATATCATAACCACGATTTAAAAATAAATCTATAATTTTGCCAGCATTAGATGTTAAATCTTTATTAGCTAAAAATTTACTGGGATCTACATCATTAGCTAAGGTAATAATTGTTCCATCGGTACATTTAAATTTGTTATTCATTTTTTCCCCTCCTAATAGGCCATTAAAGGCACTTTCTTTGGATCTAAACCACTGTTTTGTAAAAGAATAATAGCTTTATCTAAATTACGATAATCATATTTTGTTAAAACAGTTGGATTTAGATAAATATCTAAAGCACTTTTACCAATACGCAACAATCTATCAACTTTAGCTTCTAATTCACGATCATATAATAGATTAATATTATCTACAAAAACATCTAGACTTAAATCATTATCTTTAAAGATTGCAACATTTCGGCGAATTACTTTTTCATTAAAGTTTTGTAATATTTCTTCTAAATCACTTGCAGTATAATCTAAATAGTCTAAGCCTATTTCACTAAATAAATCCATTAAATCTTCTTTATCAAATTCTTTTTTATTTTCCTCTTGAGGAAGTTCTTCAGCTTCTTTAGCGATTACAGGATTTTGAGTTTCAAGTTTTTCTTCGATAAGTGGTTCTTTATGTTCTTCTTTTGGTATTACCTCTTCTTGACTTTTAGCTTCTTTTAAGACATCACTCATAGAACGTTTATCAGCATTTTTTATGCGTTCATTATATTCAAATAAAGCATCCTCAGGGAACATTAAGATTTTGGCGGCTTCTCTAGTTTCTTCTTCGGTAAAATCAAATTGCTCTAATAAGGCTGTTATTGAATCTCTGGTGATATTAATATTGCCTGCTAAAGATAACTCAAAATATTCATTAAGTTTCTCTTGATTAGATATGGCAGCATCCCGTCTAATACCAATTTCTTCAATGGTAGTAATAGCACTACTCATTTCCTCTTCAACTTTAACGAGCTTTTCTTCACTTTCTTTAATTTCGTTATTGACACTTTCAATAGTAGTAGGAAGAGCTTCTTTTAATTCAGTTTCAAGAGCTTCAGGATCAAAATTGATATTTAATCTTTCGATTACAGTAGCAAATTCATTTTTATCAATGCCACTTAAAACTTTTGATAATTTTTCACCTTGTTCATTTAACTCTTTACTTTCTTGCTCTAATTCAGCAATTTTTTCTTGTAAAGCACTTTTTTCAGTAGTTGTTCTATCTCTGGTTGCTTCAGCTTCAGCTTCGGCACTATCCATTTCTTTAAATATTACACTATCTTTGCCACGAAGATTGTATAGTTTATCAAGAAGTTTTGTAACTTCTAATGTTGATGATTTCATAACCAACACTCCTTTATTCTATAAATTATTATAGCAAAGGTAAATTGAAATGTAAATATCAAAACAAGATTATTACAGAATAAATCAAAGAAATAGAAAAGAAATATGCCTAATTATTGTAAAGAATAACACCTAAATTTATTTAGAATATAATAAAGTGTAATATTTTAGGAGGAGGAATATATTTTGAAAAAAATTATTACGTTTATTTTATGTTTAGTTATTATAGGGATTGGACTTATAATTTATTTTATAAATGATAATAAGGAAACTAAAGATGAAGAAAAATTAACAACAATTAAACTGGCAGAGGTAACTCATAGTGTTTTTTATGCGCCTTTATATGTAGCTATAGAAAATGGTTATTTTGAAGATGAAGGAATAGATTTAGAAGTTATTTTAACACCGGGAGCTGATAAAGTAAGCGCGGCAGTTCTATCAAATACAGTTGATATTGGGTTTGCAGGAACTGAATCGGCTGTTTATGTTTATGCAGGAGGAGAAGATGACTATCTTGTTACTTTTGCAGGACTTACAAAAAGAGATGGACAATTTATTTTAAGCAGAGATTGTGATAAAGAATTTAAATTGGAAGATTTATATGGTGAAGAAATACTAGTCGGACGTGAAGGAGGAATGCCTGCTTTAAATTTCTTAAATGCAATGGATAATAGTAATATTGATACTAGTAAAATAAATATTAATTATGCTGTTGATTTTGCGGCTTTATCTGGTACTTTTATTGGAGGAGTTGGAAAATATGTTAATTTGTTTGAACCTACTGCAACAAGTGTTGTTGAAACAGGTGTAGGTTGTATAGTAGAGTCTATTGGTAAATTATCAGGAGAAGTTCCTTATACAGCATTTTATGCTCGGAAAAGTTTTTTAAATAATAATAAAGAGTTACTTAAAGGATTTACAAGAGCAATAAATAAAGGGTTAAAATATGTTCAAGATAATGATAGTAATAAAGTAGCAAAAGTAATATTACCTCAATTTCCGGATACATCATTAAATAACATTGAAACAATAATAGATAATTACAAAAAATATGATTCATGGTTAGAATCCCCTTTTATAACTGAAAAAAGTTTTAATAATTTATTAGATTTATTAATTAAAAATAATTTAATTAAGGAAAAAGTTTCTTATAAGGACTTAATTTATAATTTAAATGAATAAAATACTTGCTATTAATAACTTGCAAAAAAAATATTATACTAAAATGGATGAAATACTTGCAATTAAAAATTTATCTTTTGATTTATATGAAGGAGAATTTATTTCTATTGTAGGTCCTTCTGGATGCGGGAAGTCAACTTTACTTAATATATTAACAAATATGGATCAACTTACTAATGGTGATATTACTTATTATAAAGATAATTTAAAGTTTGGATATATGCTTCAAAGTGATTCTATGCTTGATTGGAAAACTATTTGGGAAAATGTTATTTTAGGATTAGAAATTAAAAAGATTAAAACTAAAGAAAATTTAAAATATGTTGAGAGATTATTAGAGACTTATGGACTAGCAGAATTTAAAAATAGTTATCCTAAAGAATTATCAGGGGGAATGAAACAGAGAGTAGCACTTATTAGAACACTTGCTTTAAAACCGGATATCTTAGTGTTAGATGAACCATTTAGTAAACTGGATTATCAATCAGGGCTTAAAGTTAGTGATGATGTTTATCAAATAATTAAGAATGAGAAAAAAACAGCAATTATGGTAACTCATGATCTTGCGCAAGCAATAAGTTTAAGTGATAGAGTGATAACTTTAACTAAAAGACCATGCACTATAAAAAATATTTATGAAATTAAAAGAGATAAAAATAAAACCCCAATAGAAAATAGAAAAGATAAATATTTTTCTTATTATTATGATTTACTATGGAAGGATCTTGCTTATGAAGAGTAAAGAATATAAGGAATATTTAAAAAAAGAAAAAAGAAAAAAATTTTTTATCTTAAGTATGCAAATATTAATTTTATTAGTTTTTATTGTACTTTGGGAAGTTTTAAGTACCAAAAAAATTATTAATCCTTTTCTGTTTTCTTCTCCATCAAAAATTATTATTACTATTAAAAATTTATATCTTAATTATCACTTAGTTAATCATATTCTTACAACTTTATATGAAATATTTATTGCATTTACCTTAGGAATGATTTTAAGTTTTATCATAGCTGTATTATTATACGAATTTAGAACATTTAATAAAATAATAGATCCTTACCTTACAATGCTTAATAGTTTACCTAAAGTAGCTTTGGGGCCACTTATTATAATAATTGTTGGAGCTAATACTAAAGCAATAATTGTTATGGCATTACTTATTAATTTAATTGTGGGTATTATGTCTATTTATAATGGTTTTAATAATATTGATAGTGATTTAATTAAATTATTTAAAACTTTAAAAGCTAGTAAATGGGATACTTTAATTAAGCTTATTATTCCTGCTTCAGTTAAATCAATAATATCTAGTTTAAAGCTTAATATCTCGATGACTTTAATTGGAGTTATTATGGGTGAATTTTTAGTTAGTCAAGCAGGTATTGGTTATTTAATTATTTATGGAACTCAAGTTTTTAATCTTAATATTGTTATGAGTGGAATAGTAATATTAATAATTATTTCTATATTGCTTTATGAAGTAGTAATCTTAATTGAAAAAAAATTTGTTAAATAAAAGGCTCTCCAACATTTAGGAGAGCTAATTTATTATATTTAAAGCCAGTCAATTACTTTCTTTTTAGCATTGTTAACAGTGGAACCTCTTATGGCAAGACCTTTTAAGATTGTAGAGTTTTTACATATCTCTTTTAATTGATTAGGAATGTTGCCAAGACCTGAGC
>CANPYU010000042.1 GCA_947588665.1 uncultured Bacilli bacterium
ATAGTATTAGTGTATATGGGAATGAATTAGTTGATGGACTTAATGAAGTTGTTTTTACGGTTTATAATGATAATGAACAAATGAGTTATTATTTATATGTGTATAAAGAAAAGACTACTAATATAAGTGAGATTAAAGATAATTATGAAGCTTTAAATATTCGTGATAAACCAGAGTTATATGTGGCTCCTAGTATTGGAGTTAGTTGTTTTCTCTTTATTTTACTTTTCTTTACATTTTTGTTTAAAAAAAGTAAAAAAAGCTAAAATTATATTTTTAGTAAGCAGATTTTATAATTTTAGTTAAGATAATTTTATAGTTTTAGTAAGCAGATTTTATAAAATCTGTATTTTGTAGGAAGGTTAGTATTTTGCTAAAATATGCTTGGAAAGGAGGTATATTCATGCAAAATATTTTATTTTGGGTTAAAAAATATCTGAAAGATTTAGTGCTCTTTTGTTTAATCATTATTTGTATTGGTTTAATTGGTTATAATTTCTATCATGATGAAGAGAATAAGACAGATCTTAGTTCTTCTGTTGTAGCTGTTAATGATTTAGAAGAAGAAAAAGAAAAAGATGAAGAAATAATAACAACATTAAATATTGATATTAAAGGCGCTGTTAAAAAACCAGGAGTATATGCAGTTAATAATGGAGCTATTATAAATGACATTATTAAAATGGCTGGTGGGTTTAATTCTAATGCTTATCAAAATGGAATTAATCTTAGTAAGAAAGTAACAGATGAAATGGTTATTTATGTTTATACTAAAAATGAAATAAAAGATAAAGAAAATAAAGAAGATGCTTTAAATTCATGTGTTACAACAACTTATGATATTTGTGATTGTGTTCAGGATCAAGAAAGTGTTATTGAAACTAAACCAACTGAAGATAAAAAAGATAATTCTCTTCCAGCTCAAGATAGCGATACTACTACTAAGTTAGTAAATATTAATACGGCATCTAAAGCGGAATTAACAACAATTAGTGGAATAGGCGAAACTAAAGCTTTAGCAATTATTGAGTATCGGAGTTTAAATGGCTCTTTTAAAAGTGTTACAGATCTTTTGAATGTTAATGGAATAGGAGAAGCATTATTTGATAAGATTAAAGAATTTGTTACAGTCTAAAATCTTTTTAGGGTTCAGTTTAATATTTTTAATCTTTTATATTTTTTTATTTACACAAGTATTTAAATATCATTCAAAATATACAGGTGATGAAGCAAAGATTTTAGGACAACTTCTTAGTTTTAAAATTGATGGAGATAAATTAAGTGGGGAATTAAAGGCTAAAGAAAAAGTACAAATAATATATTACTTTAAGAGTGAAGATGAATTAAAGAAAATAAAAAATAAATTAAGTTTAGGTAATATTTTAGAGTTAGATGGTACTTTTTCTTGGCCTAATAATAATACTATACCTAATACTTTTAATTATAAAAAATATTTATATAATAAAAAAGTATATTTGATATTTAATGCTACATCTTTAAATATTAAAGATAATAATATTTCTTTTAGTTATAAAATTAAAAATATGTTTTTAAAAAAAGTTAATAAATATACTTTAACTTCTTCTTATATGCAGGCTTTTATTTTGGGTGATAAAAATAATATTGATACTAATATTTATCAGTCTTTTCAAAATAATGGGGTAACTCATTTATTTGCAGTATCGGGAATGCATGTTAGTTTTTTAGTTTTAGCTATAAATAGTTTATTAAAAAAATTAAAAATAAAAGAAAATATAATTAATATAATAATTGTTTTATTTTTGTTTTTTTATATGTTTTTAATTGGTTTTACTGCTTCGGTAGTTAGGGCTAGTTTGTTATATATATTTTTATTATTAAATAAAAAACTTAATTTAAAATTATCAACACTCAATATTTTATATTTATTATTTTTTATATTAATTATAATTAAACCTTTTTATATATATGATTTAGGGTTTATATATTCTTTTTTGACATCTTTTGGACTTATTTTATTTAGTAAAAGAATAAAAGGTAATTATATAAGTTCTCTTTTAAAAGTTAGTTTTATTGCTTTTTTATTTAGTTTACCAGTCACATTATATAATTTTTATCAATTTAATTTACTTACAATATTTAATAATATTATAATTGTTCCTTTAGTAAGTTTAGTTTTATTTCCTTTAACTCTTATTACTTTTATTTTTCCATTTTTAGAAATATTTTTAAATTGGGGTTTTAAGTTTTTAGAAATTATAAGTTTATTTATGAGTAAATTAAGTATTAATATAACAGTTCCTAAAATAAATATTATTTTTATAATTGTTTATTATTTATTAATTTATCTTATTTATAAGAAAGGCTTTAAATTTAGTTTTAGTTTTCTTATTTTAATTATTGGGATGAAAATATTACCATATTTAGATAATAATTTTTATGTTTATTATTTAGATGTGGGGCAGGGGGATTGTGCTTTAATTATTAGTCCTAGATTACAAAATGTTATAATGGTAGATACAGGAGGGACAATAACTTATCAAAAAGAAGATTGGCAAGAAAGGAATAATGATTTTAAAATTAGTACTAATGTTATAAGTTTTATGAAAAGTAAGGGAATTGATAAATTGGATTATTTGATTCTTTCTCATGGAGATATGGATCATATGGGGGAAGCTATAAATATAGTTAATAATATTAAAGTTAAAAAGGTTATTTTTAATAATGATCAATATAATGATTTAGAAAAGGCTTTAATTAAAACTTTAAAGAAAAAGAAAATTAAATATTATAATAAAATATTAGATTTAAAGTTTATTAATAATAAAATATATTTCTTAGATACCGGAATGTATGATAATGAAAATGATAATTCTAATGTTTTATATTTTAATTATTATGATTATAAATTTCTTTTTATGGGAGATAGTAGTACTAAAAGAGAAAATGATATTTTAGATAAGTATAATATTAAAAATATTGATTTTTTAAAGGTGGGACATCATGGATCAGATACTTCATCGGGGGAATATTTTATTAAGAAGATTAAACCTAAATATGCGATTATATCAGTGGGCAGGAATAATAGATATGGACATCCTAAGAGTGAGGCATTAAATAATCTTTCGGATAGTGAAATATATAGGACGGATATTTTGGGAACAATTGAAGTAATATTAAATAAGAAAGATTATAAAATTAAGACATTTCAACCATAAAGTTAAAAGAATACTGTAACTTTTGAAGTTTTGATGATATAATAAAGAAGTGGTAAATATGAAAGTGTATGTAATTAATGGTAATAGTTATTTATTAATAAATGAAAAAGTAAATGAAATAGTTAAAGATAGTAAAAATATAACAATTTTTGATTTAAGTGTTAATAATATAGAAGAAGTTATTTTAGAGGCTGGTTATGTTTCAATGTTTGATGAAACAAAATATATTATTGTTAAAAATGCTGATTTTTTGGGTCAAGGAAAGCTAAAAGATAAAGAAAGTGAGCTTTTACTTAATTATTTAGAAAAACCTAATACTAATTCTGTAATTATTTTTATTACAGCCGATAAACTAGATTTACGAAAAAAAATAACAAAATTTATTAAAGAAAAATATTCTTTAATAGTTATTCCAAATTTAAAACCATATGAAATAGAGAATAGATTAAGAGATTATTTTAAAAGTAAAAATTTAGAAGCTTCTTTAGAAATATTAAAATATATTATAAATAATAGTTTAAATAATTATGATGTAGTTATGAGTGAAGCTCAAAAAATTGGTTTATATTATAATGAAAAGACAATTATTAAATATAATGATGTAGAAAATATAGTGGCTAAATCTTTAAATACTAATAATTTTTTATTTGTGGATGCAGTAGTTGATAATGATTTAGAAAGAAGTTTAAATTTATATAATGATTTAAAAACTATGAAGGTTGAACCAACTATATTATTATCTCTTTTAGCACGAGATTTTAGAATTATGCTTAATATTAAAAATATGCAAAAAGAGGGTATTAGAGAATATGAAATAATGAATAATTTAGGCTTAGTTGATTGGCAATTTAATAAATATCTTAATAAAGTATTTCCGTATAAAATAAAAGAATTAGAGAATATTATGCTTAAACTCGCTCAATTAGATTTAGATATAAAAAGAGGAAGAATTGATAAATTTATAGGTTTAGAATTATTTATATTGGATATTTGTGCATAAGAAAAGTGGTTATTTATTTTTTAGACCACTTTTTATTTTATCTTTATTTTTAAAATTAAGTTTTGCTATGTCTTTTAATTTTGCAAAACCATATTCTTGAGCAATTTTAAGACCTACTTCATCAACTAAGGGACCGGCACCTTTAGGAATATCAATATTATAAGTTGTACTTAATTTTTGCATTTCTTTTAAGAATATATAGCGAGATATAATAGAGGCAGCTGCAACACTTAAACATTTATCTTCAGCTTTAGTCATAAAAGTTATATCTGTTACTTTTTCTTTGGCTTCGTTAATATGTTCATAATACTTTTTGGGATAAACAAATTGATCCACAACTATTTTATCATATGGGAATTCTTTCTTTTTTAGTGATACTAAAACTTTATTATGAAGAATAGCTTTGATCTTGTTCATATTTATATCTTCACTCCAATGGTTATTATAAGATGTGTTAGTTAAAATATAGGAAGTGTAAGGTATTTTTTTGATTATTTCAGGAGCTATTTTTTTGATTTTAGCATCATTAACCTTTTTAGAATCTCTAACGCCTAATTCAATTAAAAAAGGAATATCTTTTTTGGCAACATATGTTGCGGTAACCACAATAGGGCCAAAGAAATCTCCTGTTCCTACTTCATCTGAACCAATAGTGCTCATATTTAAGAAGAAATTCTTTTCTTCCTTTTTCTCTTTGTTTTTTTCTTTACCAGTTATATCAATGATACGCCCATTTTTAATTCTTTCTTGTTCGATCCAGTAGCTAGCTTCAATATCGGCACTGATACCTTGAAACATAATTTTGCCAGATTCATAAAGGGTAGTTACACAGTCTATGTCTTTAACTTGAAAAACAGCATAGGGTGGAGTTTTTTCTTCAAATCGATCTTTATAAAACTCTATCATTAATGGTTTAATATTTTCACTTATTTTAAATACTATAGTCATTTTGACACCTCTTTATACTATAATAACATATATTACTTTATTTTTCAAAAGCTTTAGTATATAATTATAGTAGGAGTGTGATTTAATTGACAATAGTAGATGCGATTGTTATCTTATTTTTGTTATGTGGGGCAGTTTTGGGTTTTAAAAAAGGGGCTATTCGAAGTTTAGTTGCTTTACTTGGAACTTTAATTGTGGTAGTCGCGGCTTATTATTTAAAGAATCCGGTTGCAGATGTGATGTTTCAATACGGACCGTTTTTGAATTTTGCTGGTAGTTGGGAAGGATTAATTACTTTAAATATTTTAGTGTATGAAGCGATAGCGTATGTTTTAGTTTTTGTTATTTTATATAGTATTTTATCTTTGATAATTAAATTGTCAGGAATAGTAGAAAAAATATTTAATGCAACAATTATTTTGGGGATTCCGTCAAAAATTATAGGAGCAGTTTTGGGATTTGTGGAATCATTAGTTTTTAGTTTTATTGTTTTATTTGTATTGTTGCAATTTAATGTAACTAGTGAATATATTGTAAGTAGTAGTATTGCTACAAGTATAATTGATAAAACGCCAATTATTGGAACAATGGTTAATGATACTTATAAAGCAATTGGGGATATTAATGAATTACAAAAAAAATATAAAGATAGTACTAATAAAGATGCTTATAATTGTGAAATTTTAGCAATAATGTTAGATTATGAAGTGGTAACTCCAGAAGTTACACAAAAATTAATAGATAGTCATAAATTAAATTTTGGGGGAGCTCAAAGTATATTAAATTCATTTAAGGAGGAAAAATAATGGTTAAACATTTAGAAAATGAAAATATGAGGGAAGTAATTAAAGAGGGAATTTGGATTGTAGATTTTTATGCGGATTGGTGTGGACCTTGTAAAATGCTTGCACCTATACTTGAACAAATAAAAGAAAATGTATTAAAAATAAATGTTGATGAACATGAAGATTTAGCTCAAGAATTTGGAGTTATGAGTATACCTACAGTTATTTTCTTTAAAAATGGGGAAGAAAAAAATAAAATAATTGGTTTTAGAAGTAAAGAAGAAATATTAAAACTTATAGAAGAAGTTAAATAATATTATAAGCTATAAAAAAAAATAGCTTTTTATTTTTTCTTATTTTTTAAAGCTATTTTATTTAAGAGATTTAATTTAACATAAGTTCTACCTAATATAAAGGCAAGGGATGAGGCAAATAAAAGAATTGCTAAAAGGATACTTGTTAGATGTTCTTTTTCATATTTAAAAGATAATACTAAAATAATAATAGCACAAATAAAGCCTAAGATAGAGAATATTGATAATCTTGATAGACGTGCATTTATATCAGTTTTATATTCTTTTTGATATATTTTTTTTATTTCCTTTTTTTGCTCTTTAGTTAATCTTTGATAATATTTTTGCATTTTTAGCCACCTCATCTATATTGTATCATAAATAAAAAGAATTTACATTAATTATTTTGCATGTTATAATTTTAGGGATAAAGGTGATATGATGAGGAAAAGACCAGAAGTAAAAGATTTGGTTTGGTTATTTGTTATAGGAGGGTTATTAGGCTTTATTTTAGAGACGGTTTGGTATTTAATAAAGCATGGAGTAATTATTAATAAACAAGGATTATTATATGGGCCTTTTAAGCCTATATATGGATTTGGACTTATTATAATAGTTTTATTAATGGTAAAATTTCAGGATAAGAAGTTATGGCAAAAGTTTATACTAGGAGTTATAATTGGAAGTGCTTTTGAATATTTTGGGAGTATTTTTCAAGAAGTATTTTTGGGAACTTCTACTTGGAATTATGGGGCATTTAAACTTAGTTTAGGGAGTAGACTTTATATTCCATATTGTCTTATTTGGGGAGTAATCGCCATTATAGTCGTGGATTTTTTGTATCCTTTGTTCTTAAAAGTTATAAGTAAAGTTCCTTTAAAAATATATAATTTTATTACTTATTTTTTAATAATATTTATGGTGGTTAATTTAAGTTTAACAACAGTTGCAATAATGCGATATAGTGCAAGAGCAAGAAGAAAAGATAATACTAATTTTATATATAGAGTTATTGATGAAGTATACACCGATGAATATATGCGAAAAAAGTTTCCTAAGTTGAAGATTATTAATAAAAAATAAATTTATGGTGGTTTAGATATTTACTTTAATTGAAACTTATTATATTTAGATGTAATTTTTTATCTACAATATACTTTAACTAAAAAGTATGATAAAATATAAATATTAAGGAGAGTAAATTATAATGGGTGGGTATAGAGAGTTGAATTTAGTTTATAAATGGTGTTGGTTGTTGAAAGCTGAAGATATTAAGAAAGAACTTGAACAACAATTAGAAGGCTATAGTATTAAACGGGTAGAAAAGAAAAATAAAGAACGGATAATTTATTTTGAAGGCTTAGATGAAGAAAATATAATGCTGGCAATTTCTTCTAAGAATATTAGTTTAATAAAATATGGTAATAATATTATTGAAAGAATTGATATTGATGAAAGAATGCTATTAAATGATAGAATAATAGATAATAGACAAAGGGGAATTGTTTATTCTGTTATTCAAAAGAAATTTGCACTATCTAATAGATTTAAGAAAGTAGTTCTTACTGATTTAGTTGAGCAGAGATTTACTTTTACTAAAAATAAGATTTGTAATTTATGTAAATATGTTGATGATAATTGGGATTTAGCTAATTTACTTTTAGAGTTGAAGAAATTAGAGATTAAAAAAGATTTAAAAACTCAAAGTGATTTTTATTCTTTATTTTCAACACATATGAATAATTCTTTTAATTTAGAAAAAGTAGGGGATAATTATTCGACAAGAACTTATTTAAATGGAGAGGATGTTTCAAATTTATTTAATATAGATGGTTCTCATATATTGGATAGGATATATGATTTATATAATGGAATAATTAATCCAAGAAATGAAGAAGATATTAAACTTATTAATTTAGGATTATTATCACAAGATGTTTTTAATTTAAAAGAATTAAAGGGTATAAGTGAATATGAAGATTTTTTAATTGGCCCAACATCAATAAACCCTTCAGATGATTATCTTGCTTATATTACGGCATTTTTTTATAATCATTTTGGATTTAAGGGAGAAATTTTACTAAATAGAAATTCTATGTTACTTGCAATTATGTATCATATGAAAGAATTTGAGCTTGTTAAAAGATATAATAGAAAAAATATACCTATGATTGAACACCCAATAAAGTTAAATTG
>CANPYU010000043.1 GCA_947588665.1 uncultured Bacilli bacterium
GTTCCGGCGCCAATAGCCACGCTAATATTGTTTTCATAAATAGAATTATTATCATTATAGGCACTAGCAAAAGCAAATCTAGAACCAGATTGACCACGCATTAGAACTTTAACATAATTGTTAGTCATAGTTGTAGATCTCGCATTACCAATAAAGCCACTTGTATAGTTAGCACCACCGGAAATAGTTCCTTCAGCATAACAATTACTAACTTTGGTGTTATTATTAGTATTACCAATTAATAAACCATTTTGTTGTTCATAATATCCAGCATTTATAAGAACATTAGTAACTCGAGAGTTAGTAATAGTGGTATTGTTGGCTTCTCCAATTAAACCACCATTTTTACCAGCATTAGAAGAAGAAGTTCTTGTAACATCATCTATTAAAACATTAGTAACAGTCGCATTATTAGAAGTATTAGCTAAAGCTCCATGACCAGAATTATCAAAAGTAACATCATTAATAATTAAATTTGTAACATTGCCAGTTAAATTGCCAAATAATGGGCGACTTAAATTTTTAAAGGTATAACCATTACCATTTAAAGATCCTGAATAATTTTCAATATATACTTTATCTATAGTTTTATACTTTGAAAAATCATAATTTTCTGTTAAAGTAATATCTTCATTATTAATTAATTTTTCGATTAATTTATTAATAGCAACTTCAGGATGGAATTCATTTTTAGCTATGCCTAAATCATTAATCTCACCAAAATCAACCTGAAGATTATTAGTTTTATAATTGCCTTCTTTAGTTACATATTTATAATCAAGTACTAATATTAAATGTTTATCTACTTCTAATACTTCTTTGATATGAGCTCTAATACTTGGGAATTTTTCCATTTTAACTTCTACAAAGTAAGAAGCAAGATCTTTATTTAACTCTTCAATAGTAACTTCATCTATTTTATTTATTTTTTCATCTTCATCAATAATCTCTTTTTTATATAAAGTTATATCATAAATATCTTTAAGTTCAATATTATTACTAGCAAAAGAAATTATTTCATCTAATAAAGTAACATTATTAAAATAATTAGCACTATTGATAGTATTATCAGTATCTCTATCAAAATTTGCTCTAACTAAAACATTATATCTTAATATATCTGGTTCTTTTGTAAATTCGATTTCTTTTTTAAAACTGCCATTATATATATTATTTCCTAATTCATCTTTAATTAATACAAGAGCATCTTTTACTAAAGAATAATCATAATCTTTAAGATTTAAATACACTTTAACTTTATTATTTTCGACAGTATACTTATAATCATTAATACTTAATGCATCTTTTAATATTTCTGGTTTAAAAGTATATTTATTAGTTAACGTTATTTTTTTACCATTATCTAAAATGATATCAGTTAAATTAATTTCTTTAACCCCAGATGTACTAAAACCATCTAAAATTATTTCATAACCATTATCAATTTTATTAAGTGAATATTCTTTTTCATCAATAATAATCTTTTTAGGATTAAAATCTAAATTAGAATCATTACCTTCGATATTAAAGTTTAACTTAATTTCTTCATTTTTTTCAAAATAATTATCGTTATTTTTACTTAATACTTGTGCATTAGTAATTTTAATATCCTTATAAGTATCATCATTATATAAGCCATATTTTAAACGATATATCTCTTCATTATGTTCATTTTTATCTAATTCAAGTATATTACTATCTAAATCATAATTACCTTTAAATACTAAATCTAATTGCTCATCTTTAGGTATATTACTAAATGATATTACATTAGATCCTCGTTTAATAGGTTTAGACTCTCCATTCAATTCAATAGTTCCCTCTTTAAAACTATTATCATTATCTTGGGCTTTTTCATCTAATAAAACATCAAAAGTAAAAGTAACATTTCCAGATTCATAATCTTCTTCTATAATATGTAAATTTTCAATTTTGGGTTTATCTTTTAAAACATCGATAGTTACAGTTTTTACCGGCACAGAATAAAAATCATTAGCTTTTACATTATAACCATTAGTTGTTAATTGAACACGAGTTGCTTTTAAATCAATGATTCCAGCTTCATTAGGAATGCTAAAATAGAAGGCTGATCTATACCCTTCACCATTATATCCATTTACTGCATTAGCCGAATAATTTAGGCCATTAATAGTTAGACTTGATGCCCAACCATAAGACTTATTAATGCTGTTACTCAAAACTACGATAAAAGAAATGGGATAGTTTTTATCATTTTTATTAGGGTAGATAGTATTAACTAACATTTCTTTAATATAAATATCATTTTCATCATAAACAAAAATATCTTGTTTTCCAATACTTGTTTTAGTATATGTATATTTTTCAGATAATTCATAATCACAAAGTATTTCAACTGTATATAATCCATCAGTGTTATTACCATAAGATAATGTATCTTTAACTAGTTTATTTGCAAGTAAATCATTTATAAATTGTTCTAACTCTAAACTTTTAGTATCAATAATTCTTCCCATAGAATCTGTTAAAACTAAAGTTAAAGTTCTAGATGCTATATTAACATCATTTAATTTAAATTCTACATTAATTTTTTTATTTTCTTTATCATTAGTAAGCTTTAATTCTTCTACTTTTGGAGGATTTTTTAAAACTGTATAAGTTAGTGTATTAACATTATAATCTAATTCATTTTGAAAAGTTTTAAGAGAATCTAACCCTACATTATTTAAGCTAATTGTATGTTTTCCTGGACTAACTGGAGCATCATCTAGAGTAATCTCATAATTATCTTTATCTCTTTTAGTAATCGGGTAATCTTTGCTATTTTCTTTATCTACCGATAAATTAGCACTTATAATTAAAGATTTTCTGGAATTAGTACTGGTAAAAGAAATAGTTGGTTTTTCGCCTATAGTTAAAGCATCAGTAATCATGACATCTTTTAATTCAAAATTATAAGTTCCACCTAAAATAAGACTATGTTCAAACATTAAAATGTTATTATATGCATTTTTATTATCATTTGGATTACTATCTAAATCATAACTGCCAATTATTTCTAAACTATAAGTTTTATCTTCTACTAAAGGAAGATTACTTAAAATGGTTGTATTTTTTACATCAGTACTTTTTATTATTTCGCTTCCTTCATAAATAGTAACATAACCATTTTTAAAAGCTGAATCAAGATCTACTAAATCAAAACTTAAAGTTTTTGTTTCTTCATCAAAATTAAATTTATGAACATAAGGGATATCTTTTAAAATCTCTTTAGTTATTTTTAATTCTGTTTTAACATTTTTACCATTATCTAAGATAACTTCACTAATGATAAAATCAATTTTTCCAGCTTTATTTTGTTCAGGTATTTTAACTGTATAAATCCCATTATTTAGAGTAACATCATAATATTTGTCCCCTATTTTAACTTTAGTTATCTTAACATCTTGAGGCGTAATATCTCCTCTAAATTGAAGGGTAATTTCCCCTTTTTTTACATATAATTCGTCATTATCTAATGTTTCTAGTTTAACTTTAGTATTTTTAGTTACATCCTCGGTTACATCTCCAACATCATCAATATCTACTTTGCCATCATTATTAGTATCATAATTTTCTGGAGGTTTTACATTATTACCAGATTGAGGTTTTTTTGAGGGCGTTTTATTGGTATTAGGAATATTAGTAGGCTCACGATTGGTGGTGGAATCTACAGGATTATCTTCAACTGGTTGCTCAATAGTTGGTTCTTCTTCTATATTAATTAAATATTTAATTATATCTAAAGCATCTTCATAATCTTTAATACCATCTTCATTTACATCTTTTTTATGATAATTAGTCAAAGTTAAAAGAGCAATAATAATTATTAAAAGTAATTCATAAATTGTTAAAATCCAAAAGAAATTATTGGGCTTTTTATTTTTTAAAATAATTATTAGACTTATTAAAAATGAGATAATTGTGCCAATAATAAGAGTTATGATAAGGGGTGTGGTAGAAAAAGCGGAAATATTTTCTTCTTTATTCTCTTTTATTTCATTTTCTTTATTGTTAGGTATTTCTTCTCCTTCTTTAGCATCTCTAGTAACAAGCACTTTAATAGAAGTAGAAGGAAAAATTTCTTTATTATGACCTGTAGAAGAGGAAATATTAGTTAAGGCAATATTGGTGTAACCAACATTGGCATTTTCTTTAACTTTTAAGTGAATAGTAAAAAATGTATCTGTTATTTTACCAGGACGGTTAATGATACCAAATTTATTATTTTGAGCATTATAAGTAATACTTGAAGAACTAGCTAAACTAAAATTAGTATCATTAATTTTTTTAAATACATTAGTATCATATTGTAAAGTTGCCATGAAAGCATAACTGTCTAAACTCTCAGGAACCACTGCACGGACAGTAATTTCTTCTCCTACTTCTAAATCAGTTTTGTCTACTTGTAAAGTTATATTTTGTTTGGCTAAAACTGGTAATGGAATAATAATAAGTAATAATGTAAATATTAAATAAGCCACTTTTTTATTCATAAATATAAATCCCCTTTCATAACTAAGCTGAAAATATTAATTTATATTATATTATATAATTAAAAATTTTGCAACTTTTTTATTTATCTAGCTCTTGATCATGATAATTATCGGGATCGTTATTTTCTAGCCATTCTGTAGGAGTTATGCCACTTTTTTTGCAATCCTCAATTTCTTCTTTAGTTAAGCCTAAACTTTTAGCTTCTTCTAAAAATAATTTTTCTTGGTAATCTTTTTTTTCATCTTTAAGTAAAAAATCAAATAAACTCATTATAATGGTCCTTTCTATAATTAATAATAACTTATTTTAAAGAATATAGCAATAATAAATTATTTAGCATATAATATTATAGGTGATTATCTATGTTTGGGGCGCCAATTAATAATGGTCTTACGTTTACTAAAGTCTTGGGTGGCATATCTAAAACTTTGGGTATTGCTAATCAAGTTATTCCTCTTTACCGGGAAGCAAAACCAATGATTAATAATGCTAAAACTATTTTATCAGTATTAAAAGATATGAATAAACCTAATAAAAGTAATAATAACAATAATATAAACACTAAAAAAATTAATAATCAAAAAAAAGAAGCTAATTCTTTTGAGCCTCTTAAATCTTTTAATAATCCGCGTTTTTTCCTTTAATAATATTTTTTAAATCTTTAATTTTTTCTTGATGCTTAATAATGCTTTTTTGATCTTGATCTGGTATTTTTTTTTCAATAGCTTCTTCTTTAGCTAATAGATATTGATAATAATCCAAATTAGAACTTTTACCATATTTTAAGGTAATTAGTGAATCTTTTTTTTGACTTTTATGAAATTCTATAATGGGATAATATTTATTATTCTCTTTAATTACTAATTCTTTAGTATTATAATAACCTAAATTTTGCATTTCTTTTCGTAAAATATCATGATTATTATTACTACTAATAATATATTTAGGAATTATATAAGGGCTATTTTTAACAATATCTAATGCAGTTTTAGTTCCGATGCCTGCGATTATTACTGTGTTAATATTATTCTCTTTAATAGGAATATTAATTAGACCATCAGCTTGATATAATTTAATATCTACTTGAGAAGATTTAATATTTTTATAAGCATTAGCTAAAGCATCTCGACTTATATCAGAAGCATAAACTTCCTTACATAACTTATTTTTTTTGAGATATATTGCTAGATAAGCATGATCTGTTGCAACATCTATTACTACATCATCTTTATTTATAAGCTCCGCGACAGTTTTTAATTTTAAATTAAGCATTTTAATCTGATAAGAAATCCCTTAATTTTTTGGCACGGGATGGGTGTCTTAACTTGCGCAAAGCTTTGGCCTCGATTTGTCTTATTCTTTCTCTTGTAACATTAAACTTTTTTCCTACTTCTTCTAGAGTATGGCATGTTCCATCAACTAAGCCAAATCTTAACTCTAAAACTTCTTGTTCTCTTACTTGTAAAGTCATTAAAACACTTCTAATTTCTTCTTTTAAAATTTCATTAGTCGCGTATTCTTCAGGTGACATGCTTGATTCATCTTTAATAAAATCGCCTAAGTGAGAATCATCTTCTTCTCCAATTGGAGTTTCTAATGAAACTGGTTCTTGACTAATTTTTATTACTTCTCTTACTTTATCTAGACTGATACCCATTTTTTTAGCAAGTTCTTCTTCTGAGGGCTCACGGTTAAGCTCTAAGGTTAGTTGTCTTTGAATTCGACTCATTTTATTAATTGTTTCAACCATATGAACGGGAACTCGAATTGTTCTTGCTTGATCGGCTAATGCTCGAGTTATAGCTTGTCTTATCCACCAAGTTGCATAAGTTGAAAATTTATAACCTTTATCACTGTCAAATTTATCAACTGCTTTCATAAGACCTATATTACCTTCTTGAATTAAATCAAGGAATAATAAACCTCTTCCTACATATCTTTTAGCAATACTTACTACTAAACGGAGGTTAGATTCGGCAAGTTTATTTTTAGCTATTTCATCACCATGCGCTACTTTTTCGCTTAATTCTAATTCTTCTTCAGGAGATAATAGACTAATTCTTCCTATTTCTTTTAAATACATTCTAACAGGATCGTTAATATTAATATCTTTAGTAAGTTCAGCATCATCTAAAAGAATTGGTTCTTCTTCTAGTATTTTAGGAACACCATCTTCCCCAGTAACTTCTTCATCCGCGATAACTTGAATTTCATTTTCCATCAAAGTATTGTAAATTTCGTCTAAAGAGTCATTATCAATATCTAAACCTTTTAGAGCATCGGCAAGTTGTTCAAAAGTAATATACTTTTTTTCTTTACCTATTTTAAGTAAATCTGCAATTCTTTCTTCTAGAGATTTTATCTCTGTAATTTTACTTGCAGTTTCTTGAGTTTCTTTTTTATCCATTTCCTACACATCCTTTTTTAATTTCTATTAATTTATTTGCTAGTTTTATTTTTTCATTTTCATCTAATTCTTCATTAATTTTTTCTTTTAATTCTTTAATTTCGATTTTTCGAGCTTCGTTATTAGCACTTTCGATAAACTCCTTAAAATTTTCTTCGTTTAATTCGGATATTTTTGCTTCTTTTATAATTTCCATAGTGTCATCATAAAGGTATTCTTTAGTCTCAACATAAGTAATAAACTCGGCAAGAGAAATATGATGATATAATTCGTAATAATAGGTTATTTCATTAGCAAGACTACGATATTTCTTAGTTTTAAAATAGCCAAGATCTTTAATAAATTTTTCAATGTATAAGCCATCATTAAGCATAAAATAAATAATGTTTATACAGGCCATATCATACTTAGAATTTTTAGTTTTGGCAAGTATTGAAGGCGATTTTTCATTTTCTTTTATGACTTTTTTGGGAATAGTTTTAGTAAGTTCGTTTTCTAACATATCTAAAGGGACATTGTATGTGTCACTTATTTTTTTGATAGTTAAATTACGTGTTAATTCATCTTTGATATTTTTTAAGCTATATATTACTTCTTTTATGTAGTTAACTAAATCCTCAGTTTTAGTTAGATCTTTATTTTTTTTTAAATAATTTAATTTAAAATCTAAAAATGACATGGGATTTTTGATATTATTAATAATTGCTTCAATTCCATTTTTAATAATATATTCATCAGGATCTTTTTCATTAGTTAAGCGTACAACCACGGGACTAATGTCTCGTTCTTCTAGTAAGTTGCCATTTTGGAAAGTTGCAAGTTCTCCCGCATTATCATTATCTAACATTAATATTATTTTAGCTCGCGTATTTTTTAAAATATTTATTTGATCTTTAGTTAAACTTGTTCCCATTAAGGCAACAACATTTTTAACTCCTTCAGAATATAATCTAATCGCATCCATATTTCCTTCCACGATTATAACGGTTTTTTGCTTTTGAATTTCACTTTTTGCTCGATGATAATTAAATAAAATCTGACCTTTTTTAAAAATTACGCTTTCTTTAGAATTAATGTATTTAGCTTGATCATTATTTTCATATATTCGACCCGTAAACCCGATGGGATGGCCTTCTAAATCGTGAATCGGAAAGATTATGCGGTAATTAAAAATATCATTGATGTATTCTCCGTTGCGATTAATTAGGCCTAAATTAAGTAAAGTATCAATTTTATAGTTTTTATTTAATAATAATTTATTAAATGTTTCATTTTCTAAAACATTACTTGCTAAAAACTCATCAACTAAAGTTTCATTTTGCTTAATTA
>CANPYU010000044.1 GCA_947588665.1 uncultured Bacilli bacterium
GGTCAAAAACGAGTACGTTTAGTTAAACGTTTAGATTGTTTAGTTGCCTTCCAAGAAAGTGGCAATAAACCTGAATGGATGATTTTAGATGTTCTTCCAATTATCCCTCCAGAACTTCGTCCAATGATTCAATTAGATGGTGGACGTTTTGCTACATCTGATTTAAATGATTTATATCGTCGTATTATTAACCGTAATAATCGTTTAAGAAAACTATTAGAATTAGGTGCTCCAACGATTATTGTTCAAAATGAAAAACGTATGCTACAAGAGGCAGTTGACTCTTTATTTGATAATGGCCGTCGTGGTCGTTCTATTACCGCAGCTGGTAATCGTCCCCTAAAGAGTTTATCTAGTATGTTAAAAGGTAAACAAGGACGTTTCCGTCAAAATTTACTAGGTAAACGTGTTGATTATTCTGGTCGTTCTGTTATCGTTGTTGGGCCAAACTTAAAAATGTATCAATGTGGCTTACCAAAAGAAATGGCTCTTGAATTATTTAAACCTCATGTTATTCATGGTTTAGTAGAACGTGGCCTTGCTCATAATATTAAAGGTGCCAAAAAATTAATAGACACTAGAGATGAATGTGTTTGGGATATTGTCGAAGATGTAATAACTGAACATCCTGTTTTATTAAATCGTGCCCCAACTTTACATAGACTTGGTATTCAAGCATTTGAACCAAAATTAGTTGGTGGTAAAGCTATTCGTTTACATCCTCTTGTTTGTACAGGATTTAATGCCGACTTCGATGGTGATCAAATGGCCGTTCATATTCCTTTATCCGAAGAAGCTAAAGCTGAAGCTCGTATTTTAATGCTATCTGCTAGCAACATTCTAAATCCAAAAGATGGTAAACCAATTGTTACTCCATCTCAAGACATGGTATTAGGAAACTGCTATTTAACCATAGAAAAAGCTGGCGAAGAAAATGAAGGTAAAGTTTACAAAAATACTAGTGAAGCCCTAATGGCTTATGAAAGAAGAGAGGTAACTTTACATACTCGTATAGCCGTACCTGTTCGTTCATTTAAATATAAATTATTTACTGAAGAACAAATGGATAAATATTTAGTAACAACGGTTGGAAAAATTATTTTTAATGAAATATTACCAGATTCTTTCCCATACGTAAATGAAGGAACAAAAGATAATATTGAAGGAATTACTCCAGCCAAATACTTTATTGAAATGGGTAAGAATATCCCAGAAGAAATATCTAAAATGGAAATATCTAAACCTTTTGTTAAAAAAACTCTAGAATGGATAATTGCTCAAGTATTTAAACGTTACAAAACAACAGAAACATCTATTATGCTTGATAAATTAAAAGATTTAGGTTTTAAGTATTCCACAGTTGCTGGTATTACAGTTTCAGTATCTGATATTGTAAGAAGTAAGAAAAAGCCTGAAATTATCGCTAATGCTAAAGAAAAAGTTGAAAAAGTTAATAAACAATTTAAACGTGGTTTAATAACTGATGAAGAACGTTACAACAGTGTTATTGAAATTTGGACTGAAGCCAATGATGAAGTAAAAAAAGAATTACAAGAAATATCTGCTAATGACTTTGATAATCCAATATTCATGATGATGAACTCAAATGCCCGTGGATCTATTTCAAACTTTACTCAACTTGCAGGTATGCGTGGATTAATGGCAAAACCCGATGGATCAACTGTTGAAATTCCAATTACTTCATGTTTCATCGAAGGCTTAGATGTATCTGAATTCTTCTTATCAACTCACGGTTCCAGAAAAGGTTCTGCTGATACAGCCTTACGTACTGCCGATTCTGGTTATTTAACTCGTCGTTTAGTTGATGTTGCCCAAGATATCATTGTTAAAGAATTTGACTGTGGCTCAATCGCTGGTGTTGAAGTATATGACTTATTAAATGATAAAGATGGATCTGTAATAGAATCATTACAAGAACGTATCCTAGGCCGTTATACTGCTAAAAAAGTAGTAGATCCTGAGACTAAAGAAATAATTGTTGATAAAGATGAATTAATAACTGAAAATATCGCTGCTAAAATAGTTAAAGCCGGTGTTAAAAAAGTTGAAATTAGAAGTGTTTTAACTTGTAAGACTCAAAATGGAGTATGTCAAAAATGTTATGGTCGTAACCTAGCAACTGGAAACTTAGTTGAAACAGGAGAAGCTGTTGGTATAATGGCTGCTCAATCAATTGGTGAACCAGGAACTCAATTAACCATGCGTACTTTCCATACTGGTGGTGTTGCCGGAGGCGATGATATTACTCAAGGTCTTCCACGTGTTGAAGAATTATTTGAAGCACGTACCCCTAAATATAAAGCTACTATCTCTGAAATTAATGGTAAAGTAATTTCCATTGAAGAACAAGGTGGTAAACATAAAGTTGTTGTTGAAAATGAAGCTGGAGTAAGAGAACATATAACTAATTACAATACTAAACTTCGGGTTGAAGTAGGGGATAATGTTGTAGCAGGTGAGAAATTAACAGAAGGATCTATTGCTCCAAAAGAATTACTCGCGGTAACTGATCCATTAACTGCTCAAGAATATATCTTAAAAGAAATCCAATCTGTTTATAAATTACAAGGTGTTGATATTAATGATAAACACGTTGAAATTATTGTTAAACGAATGATTAATAAAGTTCGTATCATTGATGCCGGTGATTCTGACTTTGTTGAAGGCTTAACTGTTTCTATGCATGAATTTACAGAAGGAAATAAACCAGTAATTTTAAAAGGTGGTATACCTGCAACAGGTCGCCCAATCATGCTTGGTATTACTAAATCATCTCTAGAAACAGATAGTTATTTATCTGCAGCTTCCTTCCAAGAAACAACAAGAGTATTAACTGATGCTGCTATCAAAGGTAAAGTAGATTACTTAAGAGGATTAAAAGAAAATGTTATTATTGGTAAACTAATTCCGGCTGGAACCGGTTCTAAAGAATATAGTAACATTGATTTATATCTTGAAAAAGAATTTATGGAAGATGATGCCTCTGAATTTTTAGAAGACAAACTTCTTGAAGAAGGAGATACTAAAGAAACAGAAGCAAAACCTTTGGAGAATACTTCAACTGAAGAAGAAATTGAAGAAGTTGAAATAACTGAAACTTCTGATGAACCTGCCGAAGATGCTGAATAAATTTTAATTAAAGGTAAGAACTAAATCTTATCTTTTTTAATTTCTAAGTAGCCTTCTATTCTTATTTTTGTTATAATAAATCATGGTGATATAAATGGTTGACTATAATTTAAAACGAGTTCAAGAATATATTAAAGAAGATTTAAAAAGACTAGAAAATAGTAACTTAAAACAAGCAAGCAAAGAAAAATATGCCTATTTTAAAAATAAATATTATGCTTTAAATAAAAAAATTCTCGAATGTCAAACATCTCTTAATGTTAAAAATATTATAACCTTAAATCCTAAAACTGCTTATAGTTTTTTAAATGAATATGCCCGAATAAGTGTAGAATATGAAATATACATGGATTTTTATGGAGGTAGCACCATAATTAATGAATATCAAATAAATTATATTTGTAATAATTTAAATAAAATTCTAAACAAACTAACTAAAGAAAATTATCAAGAAATAGAAATAGAATTAGTTAATACATTAAAGTTATATGAAAATATAATTGCCAGTTCCTTAAATAGTTTTAGAGTATCTAATTTAATAACTAAAATAAGATATCAAATAACTAAATATAAGCTAGATAATGAATATACCTATAAACCTGAACATATAACAGATTATCTACCTTTAGTTATTGAAGATATCGAAAATATTATTAATAATCCCAATACTTCTAGTTATATTAAAGAAGAATTAGAAAAATATTATATCGACACAGACTTACTTCTTAATAATTTTTATCATGTCTTAAAACTTATAATTAATAGTCCTAAAAATTTATCTCTTCCTAAATTAAAAGCTATTTTAAATGATTTAATCTATAATGAACAAGATTTAACTAAAGTTAGCACTAATATTTTCGAAAAAGATAATTATAAGGTAGACTATCTTAAAGCTAAATATACTGAAAAATACGCAATAGAAGCTGTATTTAATAAAGATAACTCAGAAGAATATGTTGCCGAATATATAGCACTTATCTTAACTAGCAATGAATTTTCTTATGCTGATATTGTTCATTCTTTAGTAAAACATAACTTTAAAAATTATATGTATCTTGCTAAATTATATTTAAGTTTTTCTAAACCTAATTTATCTATAATTTTAACTTTAACAGAATTCCTAAAAAATGCTGGTTTAGACTTTAGTTATGAACTTGCTTGTGCCATTATCTCATATAAAGAAAATATCCCTTTAGATGATTTAATAGAATATGTTATCGCTACTGATAATAAATATCTTCTAAATTGGCTTATCTCAAATAATCTAGATAATTACTATTCTAAATATTTTTATGTGTTTATTAAAAATAATCATCCGGAAAAAATAACCGCCATTAAAAATCCTACTTTTAAGTTAACCATTATTTTAGATGATTATTTAAAAGAACCAAAAGAAGAAATTTTTCAAGAATTAACTAAAGAATTATCAAAACTACCTTTAAAAGTTCAAATAAACTGGATAATTAATAATAAACTAGAAAATAGGTTTTTAGATATTATAACTTTATATATTAAAAATGATAATTCTCTAACTATCGATTTTCTATCAAAGTTAAATCTGCCTTTAGAAACTAAATTAACTTTACTTAATATCTATTTAACTAAAGAAGAAAGAATAAATATATCTGATATTCTTTCACTTAAAGATAATTATTTAAAAAATACTGCCTTAACCAAAATCCTCAAAACTAAAACTTTAGAAGAGTTACAAGCTATCATAAATAATAATTGTAAAAAGGCAAACGATATATTAACCATTATAAATATTATAGAAAATTTAACTTTAAAAAAAGAAACTATCGCATGGCTATATTCTGAAATTAAAAAAGAGAATAATTCAATTATTAAAAAGCTTATTCGTGAAAATCCTGAAAATCACTTAGATACATTAAACATTTTTGAAGTTTATTATCTAACAATTCCTAATAACAGTCATTTAAAATTTTTAGACATAAAAAAATTATTTGAACTATACCAAGATTGTAAAATGGATTATGAAGGTTTAATCTTTAATTGTGTAAACAAAAATATTGACTTATATTGTCTGCTGTATTCTAAAAATCCCCAAGAGTTTATTAACTTATTAAAAGATAATAAAATATCTTTAGATTATGATATTGCAAAATATATGGTTTCTAAATATCCTGAGCTAATAACTTATTTAATTAAATATTATAATTATGATGCTATAGTTTTATTAAATAAAGAAACTTTAGATATTTTTTGTACCAATTATGAAACAAATCTCAACGAAAATAATATATCTTTAATAGATAAAATAGAATATACCCTAAAACATAATGACCAAAATGAACAATTTTATTTATTTACTTATATTATGCATAAAGGCTTAATAACCGAAGAGTTACTAATAAACTTCTTAAAAATTTCTCGTAGTAAAGATTTTAGCCTTCAAGCCATTAAAAATACTATTAATCCTTATTTAAGGCCCAGTTTAATTAAAATTTTATCCAAAAAAGTATCTTTAACAAATAATGATATTCTTATCGCGTTATTAAGTGATTATGAATTAGAACAACTAGAAAATGAGAAAGATGCAAGTGCAAAAATAAAAAAATATTATTCTAACTTAATTAATGTTCTTGATTCTACAGCAAATGATGATATCAAAATTAAAATAATTCAAGCTCTTATCAAACTAAATGATAAAAGTCTAAATGATTATCTAAAAGATAAATTTTATTATCATCCTATTTATCTAAAAATAATTGAAGAAGCTATAGAAGAACAAGAAATAAATAGTCAATTAAAAATAAGTTTAAAAAAATAATCTTAATCTATTTACAATCCTTAATTTAGTGTTATACTAATTTTCTAAGGGTGTTAGGTATGGAATTAAAAGCAAATTTAGCCAAATTATATGAACTAGAAGAACAAATAGAAGCTTATTATATTAATTTAGCCGAATTAGAAATTAATGGTTTTTATGATAGTTTAGAATATAATAACAATCTAAGAGAATTAAAAAATTTAACCGATATAGAAAAACAAATGTTTATTTATTTAAATGATAATTATCACATGAAAGATATTAAAAAAGAAATTCACAAAATTAAACCCGCGAATGCTCCTCTACCTATATGTTTAGGCCATTTAAGCCAAAGTTATCCTTTCCGTCTATTAAACATTTTTGATGATATTAATGAAGATGATTTAGTCTATTATGCCGGTATTTTAAAGAATGATATTAATAAAATATTGATGGCTTTTTTAAATAATTTAATTGGAAATAAAGCCTATAAAGATATTGAAGAAGATTTAATTTATTATAAATATAATCTAATTTATATGGATTATTCTTTAGAAGATAATTTTTTAAAACAATCATTTACATCTAATATTAATCTAGAAGCTAACAATTATCGCACGGAAGATATGCCAAGCTACATTTTTGTCGATAAGTCTATATTAGTATTAGATAGTTATAATTATTTAAACTATTTACAGTCTATTTCGGATCATAAATATTTAAATCAAAAAGTTATGCTAATAATTGCAATTATTGAATTATTTGCAAGATTTATTCTTTGTGATGCTCAAACTTTAGATTTAATCTATCCGGAATTTCAAGCTATGTTAGAAAGTGATTTAACTAGTGAAGAAGTTAAATTAGCTATTAATGATATGGAAAATATTTTAAGTGAAATT
Source organism: uncultured Bacilli bacterium (assembly GCA_947588665.1). The sequence continues at coordinate 6,820 of CANPYU010000044.1, forward strand.
AAATCTTTCATTGGTTGGGCAAGATAATTTGACAAATATTTAAATCTATGATAATATATATACCATTCTTAAAAGGAGTTGATATTATGACTGATTATGAATTAAAAGCAGAAATTTCTGATCGCGCTTTAAGTAAAGCTATATTATTACAAGCTTTAGAAATAGAACAAGAACAAGGTTTAGAAGCCGCGAAACCCTATTATGATATTCTTTTAAATACTTTAGGCATTTATTTTCATACTATTCCCAAAGTAAAAAAATTTATGCTTAATCGTATTGATAGTGCTTTTGATTATTTTGAAGATTTTGAAAGTCCCGATTATATTGTTTATTTACAATCCTTAATAAATGCTCATGAAGCTGATCTCTTAAAATATGCAGCTTATGAAGAATATAAGCTCCACAATAATCAAAAATCAGTGGATTATATAAAAAACTATTCAAGATATAAAAAAGATTTAGAAGTTCTTAATATTGAACTAAAATCAGCTCAAGATAGATTACAAGCCATATTAAATAAAAAAACAAGATAAATATAAAAATTGAATGATTATTTCATTCTTTTTTTTAAATTAATTATTATCAACTCTTCCTAATAAATAATCCGCACTAACTTTATATTTTTTACAAATTGTATATAAAAAAGGAGTAGATATCAAAGTTCTTCCTCGTTCATAATTAGCTATCACAGAGCGGTTAGTATTTAAATCTAATGCTATACTATCCTGAGTTAGATTATTTTCTTTTCTGAAATTTCTTAATCTCATCCCAGAATTTTTAATATCTATCGTATTAAAAGTAGTAGAATACTTATCACTAAATTCAAATAAATAATCTAAGGACACATTAAAATAATTAGCTATCTTAATCAAATATTTTAATGGCATAATATAATATTCTCCTTCATAATGAGTATAAGATATTTCTGAAATATTTAATATTTTAGCCATATCTTTCTGCAATAAATTATTATTAAGTCTTAATTCTTTTAATCTATTTTTATACATAAAATATCACCAGTATAATTTTCTCATTAATAAATAATTAAGAAAATATAACCGTTAAAATAGAAACATTTTTATTGACTTTTGACATTTTAAGAATTATAATTTTAATATAAGTTAGAAAATTCTAATATTGAAAGTTAGG
>CANPYU010000045.1 GCA_947588665.1 uncultured Bacilli bacterium
TATTAGAGAAATGTCTAAATTACCAAGCGCTTTAATTATTGTTGATCCTAAAAAAGAAATTAATGCAATAAGAGAAGCTCGTAAACTTAAAATTCCAGTATTTGGAATAGTAGATACAAATTGTGATCCTGATGATGTTGACTATGTAATTCCCGGAAATGATGATGCTGTTCGCAGTGTTAAAGTTTTACTAGGAGTTTTAACTAATGCAATCTGTGAAGTTCGTGGGCTAGAAATGGTTGATTATGTTACAGAAGAAGACAAAAAAGCTAAAGAACATAAAACCATGGATGAGTTAATTAAAGAAGAAAAAAGAGATGTTGAAGAAGTTAAAGAAATGTCTGAAATTAAAAAAGAAGACAAAAAAGAAAAAAACACTAAAAAAGTTGATTATAGTGAAATGACTTTAACTGAACTAAAAAACATTGCTAAAGAAAAAGGCCTTAAAGGTTATTCAACTATGAAAAAAGAAGAAATTATTGCAAACTTAAAATAAATATAAAAATTAAAGGAGGATTATATATGGAAGTTACTGCTAGTATGGTTAAAGACCTAAGAGAAAAAACTGGCGCAGGAATGATGGACTGCAAAAAAGCTCTTGCCGAGACAAATGGAGATATGGAATCTGCAATTGATTGGTTAAGAGAAAAGGGCATTGCCAAAAGTGCTAAAAAAGAATCAAGAATTGCTGCCGAAGGTTTAGCAAATATTTATATTAAAGATAATCGTGCCGTTATTTTAGAAGTAAATAGTGAAACTGATTTTGTTAGTAAGAATGCTGAATTTACTGAAATGATTGATACTATTGGTAATACTATTTTAAATAGTGATGTAACCACTTTAGATAGTGCTCTAGATCTTTCATGCCAAGAAGGAACAATTAAAGATTTAATTATTGCTAAAACTGCTAAAATAGGCGAAAAACTATCTTTAAGAAGAATTGCCGTTGTTGAAAAAAATGCTGATGAAAACTTTGGTGCATATTTACACATGGGAGGCCGAATTGCCGTTTTAACTGTTATAAAAGGAGCTAATTCAGAAGTAGCAAAAGAAGTTGCTATGCAAGCAGCCGCAATGCGTCCTGAATATGTATTTGAAAGTGATGTTCCAGCATCTGTTGTTGAAAAAGAAAAAGCTGTTCAAAAAGAACTTGCTATGTCTGAAGGAAAACCAGCCGATATTGCCGAAAAAATGGTTGCGGGTCGTATTAAAAAATATTTTAAAGAAATATGCTTAGTAGAGCAACCATTTATCAAAGATGGCGATATAACTGTTAATGATTATATCAAGAAAAATAATGGTGAAATGATAAGTATGATTCGTTATGAAGTCGGAGAAGGCATGGAAAAAAGAACTGAAAACTTTGCTGAAGAAGTAATGAATCAAGTAAAAGGAAACTAGTCATAATTGATTAGTTTTTTTAAATCTTAAATTAGACATTTATTTAACAGATTTTAATTATTTTACTTAATATAATAAATAATAAATGTTATAATATTATCAGTGGTGATAAATATGCATAAGAATTTAAAAAAAGTCATACAAAGTATATTATTTATTTTAATAATAATTGCATTTATATATGTAGGAACTAAGGATTTTAGCAGCAATACTGAAGTAGATAACGAAAAATTTGATCATGATTATCCTTTAGTTAATATAGGAAATGTTTTTACTTATGTTAATGCAAGCGAAGTATATGCCACTTTAAAAAATGGAACTGGTGTTATCTTTATGGGTTTTCCGACTAATGCTTGGACAGGATATTATGCGCGCATATTAAATGATGCCGCAAAAGAAGTTGGCCTTGATAAAATTTTATATTATGATTTTTATGAAGATCGTAATATGCGCAATGCTACCTATCAAAGTATAGTTGTAAAACTAAGTAATTTTCTACCCGTCTTAGATGAAAATAATCAAAATATATATGCTCCAACTTTACTTATTATTAAAAATGGTGAAATAACTAATTTTGATAATGAAACTGCTATTAAAAATGGTAATTTAAATCCCGAAGAGTATTGGAATTCTGTTCGCACTGGTTTAAAAAAGAATAACTTAAAAATGATGCTAGAAGATTATTTAAAATGAAGTATTAATTATGAATGCTATTCAAAATGGTAATTTATATGGAATTATTTTATCAATCTTGATAGTTCTATAGCATAATCAACCGAAATAAGATTAAATAAAGAAATGGATATTTTAAAAAAGACCTACAGTAATAGTTATGTTTTATCTAAATTAAAAGAAAAATCTGAGACTCTAAATAATTTAAATAATCCTGAAAAATTAGGCCTTATATATCAATAAAGATGGTTTTTAAATATAAGTTATCTTGTCAAATCTACTGAAAACGATTATAATGATAATATAATAATTAATTAAGGAGAGAAAAATATGGATACAGAATTAAAATTTATGAAAGCAATTGAAAACTTAGAATTAAGATTAACTAACATTAGAGCGGGTAGGGCTAATCCCTCTATGCTAAATGGTATTAGTGCCCTTTATTATGGTACCCCAACTCCCATTCAAAGTCTTGCCAATATTACCGTTCCGGAAGCCCGTAGCCTTATGATCAAACCTTTCGATAAAAGTGCTTTAAAAGAGATAGAAAGGGCTATTAATGAAGCCAACATTGGTATTACTCCTACTAATAATGGTGAAGTAATAATTTTAACCGTTCCTGAACTTACTGAAGAAAAAAGAAAGGATTATGTAAAGCAAGCTAAAATTATCTGTGAAGAAGCCAAAATAGCTCTACGTAATATAAGACAAGATGCTAATGAAGAAATTAAGAATCAAGAATTACCCGAAGATGAAGAAAAATCTTCTTTAAATAAAATTCAAGAACTTATTAATGAATATAATAAAAAAGTTGATGAAATATTTAAAGAAAAAGAATCTGAACTAATGAGGGTTTAAAATGAAAAATAAATTAAAAGAAATAGATAGTAACGAAGTAAATGAAGTAGTATCACTAACTAAAAAAATATTAAAAATACTATATGTTGTCATGGTAGTTGCCATCGTGTTATGTGGTACCATTATTTTAAAAAATTTAAATGTTTGGCATCTTTTGTTCACATTTTTTAAAGTTTTATCTCCTTTATTTATTGGCTTTATAATCGCGTGGTTATTAGATCCCATTGTAAAGAAAATGAATGATAAAGGAATTTCTCGAATTGTAGGAAGTCTTCTAGTATATGCTATATTTCTAATTTTTATATATATCTTTTTAAGAATTTTTATTCCTTCATTATATAATCAAATTAATGATTTAATAGGAACTTTACCATCAATATTAGATAAGCTGCAAAATTTTGCTGATGACTTTGTAGCCAAAGTATCCATAAGTGGTGTTGATTTAACTAATTTTAAAGATAATTTATTTACTAGTATTGGCGAATATGTTGTAGGGTTTACTAGTGCTTTGCCAACATCCTTAATTAGTATTTTAGGTAATTTAGTATCTGGTCTTGGAACTGTATTAATTAGTTTAGTTGTAGGCTTATATATGTTATTTGATTTTAATGCTATTTCTAAACACTTTTTACGATTAGTACCTACTAAAAATCGTTATGAAATAGAAATATTATTATTAGATATTGGTAAAGAAGTACGTAAATCAATTATTGGCACTTTATTAGTAGCTTTAATGGTATTTATTTGTGATACTATCGGTTTTGCTATCATTGGCTTAAAAGCTCCTTTATTATTTGGTATATTCTGTGGCCTAACGGATTTAATTCCTTATATTGGACCATATATTGGAGGAGCAGCTGCTTTAATAGTAGGCTTTAGCCAAGGAAGTATAACAGGAATTGCTGTCTTAATTATCTGCGTTATTGTTCAATTAGTTGAAAACTATATTTTACAACCAGTAATTATGAGTAAAACAACTCAACTACATCCTGTAACTATAATTGTTGGTTTATTAGTTTTTGCTCACTATTTTGGTATTATAGGTATGATTATAGCAACGCCATGCATAGCTCTTTTAAAAGTAATATTTAAATTTATCGTCAAAAAATATGATTTATTTAAAGATGATGAAGTGTTACTTCAAGAAGTCTTAAATGATGATTAAAAAAGAATGGAACTCCATTCTTTAAGGTCATTGTGTGACTTCTTTTTTTAATGTTTTTCCACACATATAATCAATAGAAACATTAAAATATTTAGCAAAATTATATAAATAAGTAATACTAACTGTCGTTGGCTCTTTTTCGTATTTTACTATTGAAGAAGGGGAAGTGTGTAATATTTTTGATAAATTATTAATCGGAATACGAGCCATTCTTCTTATATAACGCAAACTAAATTTTAAATATTTATAATCTATATTTATTTCAGTATTATAATATTTTAAACTTTTAGTTAAATCTAAAATAGTATTCAATGAAATTTTATATCGATTACTAATTAAATTTATTTCTTCCAATTTCATAGGTCTAATTCCCTCTTCATAAGCTTGATAAGTTTTTAATGAAACATTTAAAATTTGTGCCATCTCTTGTTGAGTAAGCTTATCTTTTGTTCTTAAAGAAATTAAAAGATTATTATTTTGCAATCTAAATCCTCCTTTCTTAAGTTTGTTATTATAACCAAAAAAAACGTAAAATTTGTCGAACCATGACGAAACTAATTGTTTTTGGGTCTAAATTTAAAGAAAAAGAAGGAAATCAAGGGTATCCCCGTAATATATATAGGGGAAGGGAGTAAAAATATATATGAAAATCGCGGAAGTAATTCAAAAAGATTTAAAAGATTGTGGCGCCTGTTGTATACAATGTTTACTCAAATATTATGGCGGATACGTTCCTCTTGAAAAAATTCGTGAAGACACTGTAACTAACTTAAATGGCACAACTGCATATCATTTAATTAGTGCTTTAAAACTATATGGATTTGAAGCATTAGGGGTTAAAGTAGATAATATAAGCGATAAAAACTTATATTTCCCCGCCATAGCTCATGTAGTTTTAAAAAATGGTTTGCATCATTTTGTAATTATTTACAAAGTAACTAATAAGTATATTTATCTCATGGATCCTGCTCAAGGTAAAACAAAAATGTCAACAACTGAGTTTTTAACAATTTGGGATAATATACTTATACTAGCCATGCCTATATCTTCAATTATTAAATTTACAAAAGAATCAACTATTTTTGATCTTTTCCTTAAATTACTTAATCAAAATAAAAAATTATTTATTAGTATTTGTTTAGTTAATTTCCTAGTTATTATTCTAGCAATATTTAATAATTTTTATTTTCAAATAGCAATTTCTAAACTGCAAGATGGCAGTGATATTAATTTTTTAAAATTTATTATTATTCTTTTTGGTAGTTTAACCTTTTTAAAAATTATCTTAAATTATTTTAAAAATTATTATCTTAACTTTTTTAATAAAAATCTTGATTTAGAATTATTTACAAGTTTTTTAAAACACATTTTTAATCTCCCTTTAAAGTTCATGCAAAATCGTACAACTGGTGAAGTAATCTCTCGTGTTGAAGAGTTAAGTCAAATTAAATCTTTACTATCCGAGATCTTTACTAATCTTATTTTGAATCTGATTTTAGTCATGACATCGGGAATAGTATTATATTTTATAAATGCCCAATTATTTTTTATTCTTTGTTTAATAATAAGCATTTATATTATAAGTAATCTTATTTTAAGTAAAATAACTTATCACCACATCAAAACAAACATTGAAGTTGGAACTGATTTTAATGCTGTTTTAGTAGAAAATGTTGAACTAAATAATAGTATTAAAAACTTAAATTTGGAGGAGAAGTTTTTATACCGTTTAGAGCACAAACTAATAAGATTATTAAAAAGTAATTTTAATTTAAATAAATTATTAAATAATATCAATTTATTAAAAGATTTTATCTATGAAGTTGGTTTATTTCTAATCTTAACCTTTGGTATTTATTTAATTTATCAAAATAAATTAGAATTATTAAATTTAATAACTTTTAATAGCATTATTATCTATTTATTCGACCCTATTAAAGATTTAATAGAACTATTACCTAAATATAATTATTTAAAAGCGTCTTTTAAAAAACTAGGAGAATTTCTAAATATTCCCGAAGAAATTCATAATAAAGGCTTTAATTTAAAAGATAATAGTATATCTTTAAAAAATGTTACCTTCTCCTATAATAAATATCAAGATGCGATTAAAAATATAACTTTTGATATTTTACCTAACGAAAAAGTATTTTTACATGGAACAAGTGGAAGTGGCAAAAGTACCATTTGTAAACTTTTATATCGTATATACGAAGGTTATACTGGAAGTATTTATTTAGGAGGGTATAATGCTCTAGATTGTTCTTTAGATGCGATTAGAAATCAAATTTTATATGTTGGCCAAGAAGAAAATTTATTTACTGATACTATCAAAGAAAATATTTTATGTTATCGGAATATCTCTGATGAAGACTTAGAAAAAGTAACTAAAATATGTCACATTGATAATATTATAAATAAAAGGGCTAATCGTTATGAAACTCTAATTAATGCTTCTTTAAATAATCTAAGTGGTGGTGAAAAACAGCGAATTATTTTAGCGCGTGCTTTACTTAAAAAAAGTAATATTTTAATTTTAGATGAAGCTTTAAGTGAAGTAAATGAATCCCTTGAAAGAGATATAATAAATAATTTAATATCTTCATTTCCAAATACAACTTTAATATATGTATCTCATAAAAATATTGGGGATTTATTTAATAAAATAATTGAGGTTTAATATGAATAATATTTTTGAAAATAAATATAGCTTTAAACATTTACTACCTATAAATATTATCTTGGTTATAATTATTATATGCACTCTTTTATTATTACTATTAAGCTATTTTCTTATAAAAATTAAAATATATGATCATTATCAAACCAAAGGTTATGTAGAAAATGGTCTAATTACAACCATTATTCCAAGTTCTCTTAACTTTGAAAAAATTTATTTAGATAATAAAGAAGTTAACTATGAAATAACTAATGAAATAGTAAAAGTAGACAAAGAAACTATGACTAGTTACAAAGAAATAACCTTTAAATGTCTTCATAATTTTAAAGATAATGAAATAATAACCATAACATTTTATTACAATAAACAAAGAATAATAACTAAATTAAAAAACCGAATGTTTTAGAAAGGAAGGATTATGGAAAAGATTGAGAATAAGCATTTATTAGAATGTTCTGGTGGAGGCCCCATCATAAGCATTCTTTCGCATATTTTAATTAGTGTTATTAATTTAAAAATAGTTTTTAGGAAGGTGGTAAAATAATGGATATTTTAGCAACTTCAGCTTTAGTTAAAGTTAATGGTGGAGCTTTATCATCGATTTTAAAGATAGGATTATTTGGAATAACTGCCGCCGGAGTTTTTATAGCTTCAGTAATTTATGGCTATATTCACCCCAACAAGTGTAATTAAAAATGCAATTAAATAATCAAGAATTAATAGCCATTGAAGGTGGCACTAATGCTACCTTAATTACTGCAATTATTCGTGTATTCACCACCATCATTGACTTTGGAAAAGGAATAGGCTCTTCAATTAGACGAGTCAAAACTAAAAACTATTGTTATCCAAATTAAAGAAAAGGGTTTAAATTTAACCCTTTTTTTGATAAAATTAAATAGGTGATAAGATAATATGAAAAAAGGTTTTGCTTTATTAGAAACTATTATTGCTATCACTTTTTTATCTGTCTCTTTACTTCTTTTATATGGCACATTTTCTAATATGATAAATAATAATAAAAAAAATATTTTATATGATGATGCATTA
>CANPYU010000046.1 GCA_947588665.1 uncultured Bacilli bacterium
TGTTGGAGGGAAATCAATAAAAGAGCATTTAGAGGCTATAAATCATGAACATGCAATTTTGTTTTTGCAGACTATCGTAAAGGATGATAATCCAATTACTGAGTGGAATATTAAAAATATACATTCTCTTATATTAAAAGAAATTGATAATAAAAATGCAGGAAGATATAGAAGGGAAAATGTAACTATAAAAGGAGCAACTCATGTACCACCAGATTTTATAAAAGTTCCGGAGTTAATGGAAAAATTAATTTTAAATTATAAAACTTGGAATAAATATCATCCAATAGTTCAAGCTACATTACTGCATGGTGAGCTTGTTAAAATTCATCCTTTTGTTGATGGAAATGGAAGAACATCAAGATTACTTATGAATTTAGTTTTAATGAATTATGGTTATAATCCTGTAATTATAAAAAAGGAAAATAGATTGGAATATTATGAAGTATTAGATAAAGCTCATATCACAAATGATTATACCGATTTTATTAAATTAGTAACAGATTTAGAGATAGAAATGTTAAAGAAGTATTTGGAATGTTTATAATTGAATTAGTTTGATATGGATAGTGTTTAATATTTATAATTATTTTGGAGCCTGTTATTAATTTTTAATTAAAAATATTAGGCTGGGTGGTGATTTTTATAAATAATGTTAGTTTTAAAAAGATAGAATTAAATGAAAGAGTTATTAGTAAAAATGAGATTGCAGTATATTTGGAAATGTATTACATGTTTAATCTTTATATATTAAGAGCTCCTAAAAATTCTTATTTTGAAAATTTTGTTCAGATGAAGAATGCCAATATTACTTTTAAAGGTGATAAAGAATGTGATAAAATTGTCAGAGAAACATCGTTTTTAGCAGAATATGATAATATGATTGAGATAGCTAAACTATTTACTTGTATTAAAGCTTTTTCATATTATGTAGATTCTAATTTAAATATTGTTAAAGAAAATGAAATAGATTATCAGAGTTATTTTTGTTCTGATAGTACTAAATGTAGTTTTAAAAAGTTTATTAATTATATTCGAATTGCTTTTAATCATAATGATAAAGAGAAATTACAACTTTTTAGACTAATAAGTAAAGAAAGTTTAATATATGTTGAAATATGTTTAAGACAGCCTAATTTTCATGTAATATTTACTATTGATGAATTAATAGATTTATTAAATAAGACTTTGAGATTCAAAAGTGTCTATATGTTTGAATATTATGATGAAAATAATTTTCATATTAATACATATGGGGAATTAAAGAAAAATATAAATAAAAAAATAACATTTAAAATTGAACAGATTTATGATTTTAAAGTAGATAAATTAAATAAAGTTTTAAATAATACAGGAAGTAAATTTAATAAACGTTTTAAGTTTAGAGAAGAGCAATTATTAACTATACAATATTTTTATAAGTTACTCAAAACTAATAATGGAATTGATGATTCTTTAATTCTTAATAGATTAATGAGGAGTACTATACCTTTTGGAATGGCTCAAGTTCAGGGGTTTTTGCTCGACTTAAATTTTTTTAATAGTTTATATAATTTAAATGATACTTATGATAATTATAAATCTTCTATATATAAAGAATTAAAATATGATACTTTGATAGAGGCTGTTAATTCTTTTGAGAAACAATATTATATTATTAATGATTATGGTCGGATTAGTAGAGCTTTAATACTTTTATTTTCTTATGTTTTAGATTCAATTATATTAGGTGGAAAGACAATAAATATAAAGGGTGAAGATATTAAAAAGGAACATATTAGAAATAGCTTAGTTCATGGGACTTTCTTTAATTATATAGATAAAAATAATAGTATCTTATATTTATATGATTATTCTCATAAAAATAAAAGAGGTAAAATTGATAATGAGTTAATTTTAGATAGTCCGATTATTTATGAATATGATATTATGGATTTATATCAGAGTGTATTAAAATATATAAATTTAGATGATTATAGTTTACCTTTGGATTTTATTATAAATTTTGAACAATTTAAGGGTTTTAAAATAATATTTAAAGATAAGAGTAGACGTTTTTTTGTTAATGCTTCTTTTGATAATAACATTACTTTGTTTTTAGGATTAAAAGATGTTAATGGAGTATTAGCTTATATGGATGATAAAGATTTTGAATTATTTAATAATTTGGTTTTAAACTTTGATTTTAGGGTCTATTCTATGTTTGATGATAAAATAATATCTTTTATTAAAAATATTCCTCATGTTTCTAAATTAGCAACTAAAAATTATGTTCATTTATTAGAAAAAGATAACTTAACTTATGAAAATTATTTTAAACCTTTAAAAAAAGAAGTAGAAGAATTGAATAGAATTTGTAAGGAGAATCCGGTTATGCCTCAAATAATTAATATGGGAAATAAGTATAAGTATATTTATAAATATTAAAAAACCATTTAAGGTTTAGTTGTTAGTCTTTAAAACTAGCATCTAAATAATAAATGGGTCTTTTTTCTTCATAATATTTTTTTCAAAATCAGTTATTATATTAGGTATGGGAGTTTCTTTATTGTTGCCAAAAAGATTTGACCATTTATTTTTATGGGCAGGAGGATTTTTTACTAAGTAAGAAGAATTATTCACGATTATCTTGGCATTTCTAAATTTTACATATTCCATAAAATCATGTCTTATAAGTATTATAATCAATCCTGTTTATTTTTGCAAATAGCATAAACTTATGATATAATTATTTTGTAGATAAATTCGCGAAAAATACATTTTAAATTATGAAGGGAGATACAAATGAAAAATAATGATACAACAAATATTGATGATAAAGATGTTGAATTAATTATTGATGGAGAAAAATATTACAGAATTAATAATAAATATTACTATAAACCAAATGATTTTTTAGCACCAATTATAAAAAAAATAAAAGATAATTCAAGTAAAATCAAAAGATTATTGTGTTCTTCTCCAGCATTTATCGATACACTCAAGTCAGCAATTCCGAGTGATATATATCAAGCAGTTTTTACAAATGAACAAAAATTAATGTTAACTGAAGGCTCTATAGAGTTGATGACTTCTAAAAATGGAGGTTTGATAGCTAGTTTAATTGATCCTAAAACAAGAAAAATAATCTCAAATGTTAATTTAGAAAAAATAAAATTAACGCCTGAATTAAATACTGCTATTACTAATCTTAGTGCTCAAACACAGATGGCACAAATAGCTCAGGATATTCAATATGTTCAGCTTGCTGTTGAGGAAGTTAGAAAAGGTCAAGAAAATGATAGACTCGCAATTGCATATAGTTGTAAACAAAAATTATTGCAAGCAATGGCAATAGAAAATCCTCAAATTCGTCAGTTAGCATTAATGAATCTCACGGCTTCAGCAGAAGATAGTAGAAATAAATTAATGTTAAGCCAAATAGAAAATGTTGAATTTTTAAAGAAACAACCTGCAAATTTTTGGGGTAAACTTTTAAATAGTAAAAAAGAACAAGAAAAAGATAGGAGAATAAATGAGCTAAGAGAAAGTATGAATGCTTTAAATATGGTATCATTAACAGAAGCTATATCTTATCAAGAATTGGGAGAACAAATTGCAGCCAATATTGCATTAGATTATTACTGTGGATACTTAAATAAAATGTATATATCTGATAGAGAATTTTTGGAAAGATTAGATAGTCTTAATCCATCACCCAAAAGATACTGGAGTACAAAATTACCTGATATATGTGAAAAAGTTAAACTGTTAAACAGTGAAAAAAAAGAATTATATTTGGAGGAATTTACTGATGTTCAAGAAGAATAAAAAAGAATATGAAAATTGTATTAAGTGTGGTAAACCATTATCAAAAAACGAAATAAAAAAAGGTGCTTCTAAATGTGAAAATTGTCTTGGAAAGCAAGCAGAGAAAACTAAAGGAGTATTAGCAGGGATTGGAACTGGAGTTGGCACAGTAGCAGGTTTAGTTATATTTATTGCGACCAGAGGTAAAAAAGGAAAAATGTAATAGTCAATATAGAAAAAATATTGTCATATTAAGATATTAGAAATTGAGAAATCAGTTTTCTTTTTAGTAATATTGCTAGTGTTAATTATACTAACAGAATATAATTTGTGATATAATGTTTTTAGATGAAAAGAAGGTAGGTATATATGGGATTATTTGGAAAATCAAAAGAAGAAAAAGAAAGAAAAAAATTAAAGAATCAAATTGATAAACTTATGAAATCATATGGTAAAGAGAAAATTGATGGGGATACTTATTTTAAAAAGATGATGGATTTAACAACTTCTCATCAAAAGAAGAAAAAATAGTAAGAAAAATTCTTTTTGTTACTCATATACAAAAAGAATAGGGAAATGTAATTTTTGGGGCTTAAAAAAATTAAAAATAGCACATTTATAATATTGACTAATCAATCTCTATTATTAAAAGTATGGTATCACAAAGAATCGCCAGGAGGAGAAGTACAGCTTTTTTTGTGGAGGAAAAATAGAATTTGATAAAGCCTGGCAAATATAAAAAATGGGAATAAAATTCATTGAAAAAAGATGGTAGCAAATGTTAACCATCTTTTTGTTAGCCTTTAAAGCTTGCATCTAAATAATAAATGGGTCTTTTTTCTTCATAATATTTTTTTTCAAAATCAGTCATTATGTTAGGTATAGGTATTTCGTTATTGTGTAAATCGAGACTAACACGGTCAAAAACATACCAATAATTAGATAAAGTTTCGAGGGAATAAGCAAAAAATCCTTTATTGTCTGTTTTTAAAATTATGTGTTTATCTTTTTTAAATATTTTATCATATAATTTTAAGAAACTTTCATGAGTAAATCTTTTCTTTTCATCTATTTTTTTGGGCCAAGGTTCTGAGAAGGTTAAGTAGATAGTGTTTATTTCTTTACCAAATATTTTATCTATTTCAATGGCATCACAGTTAATTAATTTTAAGTTGGGTAATTTTTCTTTAGATAGTTTTTCTACCGCTTTAACCATTTGATTGATGTTTAATTCTAAACCGATGAAGTTACGATTGGGGTAAGTTTTGGCCATATTAATGATAAATTCTCCTCGTCCCATGCCTAGTTCAAGATTAATGGGATTATTGTTGCCAAAAAGATTTGACCACTTATTTTTATAGGCAGTAGGATTTTTTACTAAATAAGGGGAATTATTCACAATTATATCGGCATTTTTAAATTTTACATATTCCATAAAATCACGTCCTATAAGTATTATAACAAATCCTGGTTATTTTTGCAAATTAGTTATTAATAGATAGTAAATATATTTTTATTTTGGTATAATAAAAGAAAAGAGGGATAACTATGGATAAGAAAGAAAAATTAGATATACTTAATGATTTAAGGATTAGAGTTCAAGATACTGGGAGGTCTCTTTGACATTGATAAATTAAAAGAAGAAAAAGAAAAATTAGAGTTAGAAGTTAAAAAAGAGGATTTTTGGAATGATGTTTCACAGGCAAACAAGACTTATCAACATTTAAAAAATATAAATAAAAAATTAAAATTATATAATGATTTATTAGAGAGTATTAGTTTATTAAAAGAATTATTAGAAATAGAAGATGTTGATATTACAGAAATTGAAAAGGTAAAAAGCCAAGCTCTAGAACTAGAAATTAATACTTTATTAAATGGAAGATATGATGGTAACAATTGTTATTTAGAGATACATCCGGGAGCAGGAGGAACTGAGTCTTGTGATTGGGCTAGTATGTTACTTAGAATGTATCAAAGATTTTTAGAGAAAAATAATTATAAATATAAAATTATTGATATACAAGATGCTTTGGAAGCGGGTATTAAAAGTGTTACTTTATATATAGAAGGAGAATACGCTTTTGGTTATTTAAAAAATGAAAGTGGAGTTCATAGATTAGTTAGAATATCACCTTTTGATGCTAATAAGAGGAGACATACTTCTTTTGCATCAGTTATGGTTACTCCAGAATTTGCTAATGATATTAGTATTGATATTAAAGAAGAGGATTTAAAAATAGATGTTTATCATTCTAGTGGAGCAGGTGGACAATCTGTTAATACCTCTAATTCGGCAGTTAGAATTACCCATTTACCAACAAAAACAGTTGTTACTTGTCAAACAGAGAGAAGTCAACTTAGAAATAAAGAAATTGCTATGCAGATCCTTAAAAATAAACTTTATCAACAATTAGTAGAAGAACAAGAAAAAGAGAAAAAAAATATTACGGGAGATGTTAGTAATATAGATTTTGGTAGTCAAATTAGAAGTTATATTTTAGAACCTTATAAGTTAGTTAAAGACCATCGTTCTAAATATGAATGTACAGACCCTTATAAAGTTTTAGATGGAGATATTAAGGAATTAATAGAAAGTGTATTAAAAATAAAATAGCTCGGAGGAATAAGCTATTTTTTTATGCGAAATTTTATAATAGTATTTTTTTATTACATTTTGGACATGTTAATTTTATTTTTTTGTTAGTAATATCGTGTATATTATTTAATAATTTTATTAATTCTATAGGAATTTCTGTATGATAATCACAATATTCACATTTTATTTCTTTCTTTTTAATATGTTCTTTTTTTTCTTTTGGTAATAAATTTAACATGTTAGTGTCTAAAGCTTTGGCAATATTATTTAGGGCACTTATTGAAAAAGATTGATAAGTTCGACTTTCAATATTGGCAATAAATGATAATGAATAATTTGTTATTTCGGCCAATTTTTCTTGAGTTATACCCAGATTTTTGCGTCTTTTTTTGATGTTTTTTCCTATTATATTATATAGCTCTAAATCATTTTCCATTTCGCATCACATATACATATTAACATAATTAAAGCGCAAAATTTGTCACATTTTGGCGGGAATGTTGTTTTTTGGGATTAATTTTTGGCCACATTTAGGACAAGTAAAGGTTGGATATAGTTCTTTACTTTTTCCGACAGCATATATAAATTCGAAAACGTCGATAATTTCAATTGGTAAATCTAAGGAATTTCCACACTTTTCACAGATATATTCGACACTTTTCATGTTTGTATCACTTCCTAGTTTATTATTATCATAACAAAGTTCGTGAAGACCAACACCGAGTGCAGAGGCGATACGCCATAAAGCACCTAGAGAAAAAGTTTGATGAGTGGAAGATTCAATGTTAGCAATGAAAGATGGGGAATAATTGACAAGTTCGGCCAAATCATCTTGGGTTAATCCTCTTATTTTACGGTATTTTTTGATGTTTTTTCCTACAAAACCGTAAACGTAGTTTTCGTCGTTTCTATTAAACCTCATGATACTACCACCTACTACAACTTAATTATAATATCCAACTGTTTACAAGTTACTAACATAAATAATAGAACTTTTGCAAAAAGTTCTATAAATGGTAGACTTTTTTGCGGATATATGATATATTTTAGGAGAATAAGGAAGTAAATTGTCAAAAGAAGGGAGATAAAATAATGAAATTTGAAACCTTAAACTCAGGGAAATTAAAGTTTTGGAAGCGATTTTGTCTAGGTACATCCGCGTTTTTCTTTGTTCTAGTTGGGTTATTGTTGTTTTATAGGTCATATGCAAGTTATCGGGTTACAGCAAATACTCAAATAGTGTCTGGACCGGTTAATTATTCTTTGGCAGATTTAAATGTTATGGCAATATATGTAGAAGGAAAAGGAGACGATAACAAGGGTAATGGACAATATAGTCTTGCTGATAATGGTGAAGTTCCAACGAGTGGATATAAATTGCAACCTTT